>NZ_JBVJPM010000002.1:0-149719 GCF_055582645.1 Streptomyces sp. NPDC107517
GTTGATAGGCCAGATCTGGAAGCCCGGTAACGGGTGGAGGTGACTGGTACTAATAGGCCGAGGGCTTGTCCTCAGTTGCTCGCGTCCACTGTGTTGGTTCTGAAACCACGAACAACCCCACGTTTGTCACAGAGCGTGGTGCGGTTGACAGTTTCATAGTGTTTCGGTGGTCATAGCGTGAGGGAAACGCCCGGTTACATTCCGAACCCGGAAGCTAAGCCTCACAGCGCCGATGGTACTGCAGGGGGGACCCTGTGGGAGAGTAGGACGCCGCCGAACTATTTTTGAAGAAAACCCCCGTGACGGATGAGAATCCTGTTACGGGGGTTTTCTGCGTTTAAGGGGTTGGCCCCCTTTTCGGCCGGACCCTTTTCAGGGCCCGGCCGAATGCTGTGCGGAGGGGCGGTACGGTCAGGAATTCAGGCCGCGGAGGACGAGATCCGTGAGGGCCCTGAACTCCTCGTCGATGCCGGCCTTCTGCCACTCACCCGCGTACGCCGGATCGTGGAAGCGATTCGTCGCGTCGAATACCGCGCGGGCGGTCAGAGCGGGGTCGGGGTGAGGGAGGCTGAACTCCCCCCTGGCGATGCCGTCCTGAATGATGTGGTCGAGCTGCATGATCAGCTCACCGACGTGGAGTTCGACCACCCGGCTGTTCTCGCTGATCAGTACTTGGTAGGTGGCGAAAAGCTGCGGATCGTCGCCCGCCTTGCGGCGCTTGGCCGCGAACAGGGTCGCGAGCCATTGGCGCAGCATGGCGGGCGCCGTCAGCGAGCCGTTCGTCATGAGCAGTTGCAGTTCGTTCGTGGTGCGGTCGAGCCAGCGCTTCGTGACCGCCTCACGCAACTGTGCCTTCGTGCCGAAATGCCGGTAGACGCTGCCGTGACTGACGCCGAGCGCGCGGGCCACGTCGACGACGTTCGCCTTGGCGGGACCGTGCCGGCGCAGCACCTCCTCGGTCGCCTCGAGGATGCGCTCGGTGGTCAGGGTCTCGGTTGCCATGATGCCGACCGTACCGGGGCGCCGGTCAGCGCTCGCTGTCGAGGTGTGCCATCTGTGCCTCGGGATAGCGGTCACCCGCGGCGGCACCGGCCGGAACGGCCTCCTCGATGGCGGCGAGATCCGCCGAGTCCAGGATGACGTCGAGAGCGCCGAGCGCCTCCGTCAGCCGGTCCCTGCGACGGGCGCCGACCAGGGGCACGATGTCGTCGCCGCGGCTGAGGACCCAGGCGATGGCGACCTGCGCGACGCTGGCGCCCTTCTGCTCAGCGATCTTGCGCAGCGACTCGACGAGGTCCAGGTTGTGCTGCAGGTTCTCGCCCTGGAAGCGCGGGCTCATTCCGCGGAAGTCGTTCGCGGCGAGCTTGCGGTCCCGGCCGAAGTGCCCGGAGATCAGACCGCGCGAGAGGACTCCGTACGCCGTGACGCCGATGCCGAGCTCGCGGGCGACCGGCAGGATCGCGTCCTCGATGCCGCGGGAGATCAGCGAGTACTCGATCTGCAGATCGGAGATGGGGGCGGTGGCCGCGGCCCGCCGGATCGTGTCGGCGCCGACCTCGCTCAGGCCGATGTGCCTGACGTGTCCCTTCTCGACGAGCTCGGCGATGGCGCCGATGGTCTCCTCGATCGGTACGTCGGGGTCGACCCGGGCGATCCGGTACACGTCGATGTGGTCGACGTCGAGGCGCTGGAGCGAGTACGCCGCGAAGTTCTTCACTGCGGCCGGCCGGCCGTCGTAGCTGGACCAGCCACCGTCCGGGTCCCGGAGAGCGCCGAACTTCACGCTGGTCAGCGCCTTCTCGCGGTGGGCGGCGGGAGCGGTCCGCAGGGCCTCTCCGATGAGCATCTCGTTGTGCCCCATCGCGTAGAAATCCCCGGTGTCCAGCAAGGTGATGCCGGCGTCGAGGGCCGCGTGAATGGTGGCGATGGACTCGCCCCGGTCGGCCTCGCCGTAGAGCGCGGACATCCCCATGCAGCCGAGCCCGATGGCGGAGACCTGAGGGCCGGTGGAGCCTAGGGAGCGGGGGTTGAGGGTGGGGGAGGCGGGAGAGGTGGGGGGCATTGGGCGCTCCTTGGATCGGTGCTGTCAGTTCGACAGTTCGGTGTCTCCCTTTCAACGATGGCATGACAACTGACAGATTTCAATATCTGTCAGTTGTCATGCGTTACCTGATACCTGATACCTGATACCTGATACCTGTCCGCCGGGTGAGGCGTCATCTGCCATGCGAGGAGTGGGAGTGAGCGCCGGGTCGCGCTGGGTGCGCGGCCAGCTCCGGGCAGTGCTGCGCAGCCGCCTCAGCTCACCACTCGTGGCAGCCTCAGGCTCAGTGCCGTTGTCAGGGCGATGGCTGCCAGTTGTGCCAGCAGCGTCGTCACCAGTGCGTCTCGTGTGCCCAGGCTTGGGATCAGGGTGAGGAACAGGGAGCCGAGTGTGGCTACGCCGAGGGCCAGGGCTGACTGCTGGGTGGTGATCATGACGCCGCTTCCCACTCCCGCCCGCGACGCCGGTACCTCGGACAGGATGAGCCGGAACAGTATGGGGAGCTGGAGTGCTTGGCCCGCGCCCGCGAGTGCGGCGCCCGGCATCAGTTCCAGGACGCCTAGGTCGGGCCACGTTCGCCAGGCAGCGAGGGCGATCAGGGCGACGCCGGTCCCCTGGATGATGCCGCCCACGGTGACGATCCGGGTGCCGTAGCGGGCGATGAGGCGCGGGCCCGCGAGGGACACCGCGAAGAAGGCGACAGCCATGGGCGCGAGGGCCAGGCCCGCCGGTACGGGGCCGAGGTGTTCGCCCTGCTGGAGCGCCACCGCGATCACGAACATGAAGCCGCTGAACCCGATGGAGAACGGCACGATCATGATCAGGCCGCGGCGTAGTGAGACCAGCGCGAAGAGGCTGGGCGGGACCAGTGGGGTGCGGCCATGACGGTCCGCACGACGTTCCACCTGGTAGAAGGCGCACGCGAGGAAGGGGAAGGCCGCGAGCGAGAGCCACGTCCACAAGGGCCAGCCCGCCGCCCTGCCCTCGGTCAGGGGTGCGAGGAGCGTGAGCAGGGACGCGGCGAGGAGCACCGTGCCGGGGCCGTCGACCGGCTCGGGGCGCGGGGAGCGCGTCTCGGGGACGGCGCGGGCGGCCAGGAGGAGGCCGACGAGGACCACGGGAACGTTCACCAGGAACACCGACCGCCAGCCGGTCCCGAACACGTCCGCTGCGACGAGGACGCCGCCCAGGATCTGGCCGGCGACCATGGACAGGCCCGCCGTCGCCCCGTACAGGCCCATGGCCTTCGCCCGGCGCCGGCCCGTCGTCGTCGACTGGATGGTGGCGAGGACCTGCGGGAGCATCGCGGCCGATGCGGCGCCCTGCGCGACGCGCGCGGCCACGAGGGTCCAGGCGTCGGGGGCGAGGCCGCAGGCCAGCGAGGTCAGGCCGAAGGCGATCATGCCGCCGAGGAACAGCCTGCGCCGGCCGAAGAGGTCGCCGAGCCGTCCGCCGAGGACGAGCAGGACGGCGTACGCGAGTCCGTAGCCGGCGACGACGAGTTCGAGGAGCGCCTCGCCCGCGGCCAGGTCGTGGCCGATGGTGGGCAGGGCGACGTTCACGATGAAGAAGTCGATGAGAGGGAGCGCCGCGCCCAGGAGCACGGTGAAGAGCCCGAGTCCGCCGAGTGCCGGTGGGGCCGTGGCGGAGCGGGCTGTGGTGGCGACAGAGAGGGAACGGGTCCCGGTTCCGGTCATGGGTACCAGAGTCGTCCGGCGCTCAGACTGGTACCAGAGTGTCCTTATCCTGGTAGAAGGACTACCTGGCAACAGGCTCCGTGGCGCGGCAGGCTGGAGGCATGAACACGATGGCGCGGATCACTACGACGACTGCGGCAGAGGGACGGGCGCGGGCCGAGGCGGAGACGGAGGCCCCGGCTCGGGCGAAGGCCGGAGGGCCCGGGCAGGTGGCGTCCCCGATCGAGTCGCCCAAGCGCGAGTCCGAGATCCGGCGGCATGAGCTGGCCGACTTTCTGCGCAGCCGTCGCGCCCGCATCACCCCCGAGCAGGTCGGGCTGCCGCGCGGTCGGCGTCGGCGTACCCCCGGGCTGCGGCGTGAGGAGATCGCGCAGCTGTCCTCGGTCGGGGTCACCTGGTACACGTGGCTCGAGCAGGCGCGGGACATCCAGGTGTCGGTGCAGGTCCTGGACGCGCTGGCCCGCACGCTGCTCCTCGACGCGAGTGAGCGCGCGCATCTCTTCCAGCTCGCCGGGGCCGTCGATCCGTCGCCCGCGGCGATCTGTCAGACCGTCACGCCGGCGCTGCGGCTGATGCTGGAGAAGCTGGAGCCGCTTCCCGCGTGCGTCCAGAACAGCCGGTACGACATCCTCGCGTACAACCGCACGTACGGGCGGCTGTTGTGCGACCTGGACACGGTGGCGCCCGAGGACCGTAACTGCATGGTGCTGATCTGCACGAACGAGCAGTGGCGGAAGTCGTTCGTGTTCCTGGAGGACACCATCCGGCTGATGGCGGCCAAGTTCCGGGGGGCGATGGCCGGTCATCTGGGTGAGCCCGCCTGGGAGTTGCTGCTCAAGCGGCTGGAGGACGAGTCGCCGGAGTTCCGTGAGGCGTGGCAGCTGCACGAGGTGGTGGGCACGCGCAGCAAGACGAAGTACTTCCGCAACGCGCACGTCGGGCCGCTGTCCCTGGTCCACACCGATCTGTGGCTCGGCCCGGACCAGGGGGCCCGACTGGTGACGTACACGCCCGCCGACGAGGAGTCGCGGGAGCGGCTCGACCGGCTGCAGGAGCTGGCGCTCGCCGTGGCCTCCTGAGTGCTGTGGCCTCCTGAGTCTCCGGTTGTTCCGGCGAGGTGCCGGGCGGCCGGTGAGGAGGACGGCCTGGGAACGGGACCGCCGTGGCCGGTGGTGGTGGCTTCAGGAGCTGGCGCCCGCCGTGGCCTCCTGGATTTCCGGCTGCTCCAGGCAGCGGGCGGTGCGCTGTGCGGTGGCGCGGGCCCAGCGGCCGCTGGTGAGGAGGCCGATCAGGAGTACGGCGAGGCCGCAGCCCACGATGATCCACCAGCCGCCGCGGCTCGCGTCGACGAACGTGGCCGAGTACGCCGATGTGCCGACGGCCCCCGCGACGCCTGACGCGAGGACCGCGCCGATGACGGCGACGCCGAGGGTCTGGCCGATCTGCCGGCTGGTGGAGGCCACCGCGGCGGCGACGCCCGCCTGGGCGCGGGGCATGCCGGAGACGGCCGTGTTCGTGATGGGGGCGTTGACGAAGCCGAACCCGAGGCCGAACAGGACGTAGCCGATGAAGCGGGGCACGTTCGACGTCTCCGCCTCGAACGCGGCGAACAGGAGGCCGCTCGCCGTCATCGCGATGCCCGCGACGAGCAGCGGGATCCGCGGGCCGCGGTTTCCGACGATGCGGCCGGAGACCGGAGCGCACACCAGGGTCATGGCCGCCATCGGCAGCATCCACAGGCCGGCGTCCAGGGCGTTGAGGCCGCGTACGTTCTGCAGGTAGAGCGTCGACAGGAACAGGAAGCCGCCGAGCGAGGCGAACGCGCTGATCGCTATCACCGTGGCGCCGCTGAAGGGTGCCGAGCGGAAGAAGCGCAGGTCGATGAGGGGTTCGGTGCGGCGCGGCTCGTAGGCGATCAGTCCGACGAGGGCCGCGAGGGAGAGCAGCGCGAACGTCACGATGGTGGGAGACGTCAAGCCCGCTCCGGGGGCCTCGATGATCGCGTACGTGAGTGAGCCGAGGAGCACCATGACGAGGAGCTGCCCGATCGGGTCCGTGCGGCGCGGCTTGGGGGCACGGGACTCGGGGACGTAGCGCATGGTCAGCAGGAGGGCGGCGAGGCCCACCGGCAGGTTGATCCAGAAGATGGACCGCCAGCCGACCGAGTCGACGAGGACGCCGCCCACGATGGGGCCCGCGGCCATGGAGATGCCGACGACGCCGCCCCAGACGCCGATGGCCCGGGCGCGTTCGCGGGGCTCGGTGAAGGTGTTGGTGATGATCGACATGGCGACGGGGTTGAGCATCGAGCCGCCGACCGCCTGGACCATGCGGAACACGATGAGGGACTCCAGGTTCGGCGCCACCGAGCACAGCACCGAGCCCACGGTGAAGATCACCAGGCCGGCCTTGAAGACCCGGCGGCGCCCGATCCGGTCGGCCGTCGAGCCCGCCAGCATCAGGAGCGAAGCGAGGACCAGCGTGTACGCGTCGATGGTCCACTGCATGCCGGAGACGCTCGCGCCGAACTCCTTCTGCATGCTCGGCAGTGCGACGTTCAGGACGGTGTTGTCGAGGCTGACGATCAGCAGGCTCATGCAGCAGATCGCGAGGACGAGCATCCGCCGGCGGGGAGTCAGTGGGGCAGGCATGTATCCGACGGTAGCCCGACCGTGCGCGGGCGCGCCCGCCAGGTCGGGGACAACCCTGGGCGGGGGCGTCCGCCAGGTGGGGGACAACCCTGGGCGGGGCTGTCCGCCAGGTGGGGGACAATGGAGAACCGCCCCTGCCCACCGCCCCACGATTCCGGAGAGCCCGCCCGATGTCCCAGCAGCTCACCATCGGTCCGCACCTCGTGCAGCCGCCCGTGGTCCTCGCGCCCATGGCCGGGATCACGAACGCGCCTTTCCGTACCCTGTGCCGGGAGTACTCCGGCGGCAAGGGCCTCTTCGTGAGCGAGATGATCACGACGCGGGCGCTGGTCGAGCGCAACGAGAAGACCATGCAGCTGATTCGCTTCGACGCGAGTGAGCAGCCCCGGTCGATCCAGCTGTACGGCGTCGATCCGGCGACCGTCGGCAAGGCCGTCCGCATGATCGCCGAAGAGGATCTTGCCGATCACATCGACCTGAACTTCGGCTGCCCGGTCCCCAAGGTGACGCGCAAGGGCGGCGGCTCCGCGCTCCCGTACAAGCGGAATCTGCTGCGGGCCATCCTGAAGGAGGCCGTCAGCGGGGCCGGGGACCTGCCGGTCACGATGAAGATGCGCAAGGGCATCGACGACGACCACATCACCTTCCTCGACGCGGGCCGGATCGCCGTCGAGGAGGGCGTCACCGCGATCGCCCTGCACGGGCGGACCGCGGCGCAGCACTACGGCGGCACGGCCGACTGGGACGCCATCGCGCGCCTGAAGGAGCACGTCCCGGAGATTCCCGTCCTCGGCAACGGCGACATCTGGTGCGCCGACGACGCGGTGCGGATGATGCGCGAGACCGGCTGCGACGGTGTCGTGGTGGGGCGCGGCTGCCTGGGGCGGCCGTGGCTGTTCGGTGATCTCGTCGCCGCCTTCGAGGGCACGGGCGCGCCCGCCGCGCCCGACCTGCGCAAGGTCGCCGACGCGATGGTGCGGCACGCCGGGCTGCTCGGCGAGTGGATCGGCGACGAGGCACGCGGTGTCATCGACTTCCGTAAGCACGTGGCCTGGTATCTGAAGGGCTTCTCGGTCGGTTCCGAGATGCGCAAGCGGCTCGCCGTCACGTCGTCGCTCGACGAGCTGCGCGCGGGGCTCGACGAGCTGGACCTCGACCAGGCGTGGCCCGTGGGCGCGGACGGGCCTCGCGGCCGTACGTCCGGCAACAACCGGGTGGTGCTGCCGGACGGCTGGCTCAAGGACCCGTGGGACTGCGCGGGCGTCAGTGAGGACGCGGAGCTGGACACGTCCGGGGGGTGACCGGCGGCCGGGGGAGTTGTCGGACTCCCGGACTCCCGGGCTCCCGGTCGCTCAAGCGCCGCGACCGGCTGAAGGCCACGGCCCGCCGGCCGCCCCCGAGACCCCCGTCGCTAGAAGACCGCCGTGAGCAGCGCGAGCGGTGCCGCCGCCGACCGTGACTCGCGTTCGCACGCGTGCGGGTAGGGGACGGGCGCCGGGTACGACTCCCGCGCGTACCCGGCGAGCACCTCGGGCAACCGGTGGCCGGAGGCCGCTGCGGCCTCCACCAGCGCGTTCGCCACCGTCCGCGCCTCGTCGTGCAGCCCGTAGCGGGCGAGCCCGAGCGCGATCAGCGCGTTGTCGTGCGGCCACACCGAGCCCCGGTGGTACGAGAGCGGGTGGTAGGCGGCCTGACCGGCGGCGAGCGTGCGCACCCCCCAGCCGGAGAAGAAGTCGGGCTCCAGGAGACGCCGGCCGACCACTTCCCCGTACTCCTTGTCGAGCAGGCCCGACCACAGGAGGTGGCCCGCGTCGGACGCCAGCGCGTCGACGTGCCGCCCCTCGCCGTCCAGGGCGAGCGCGGGGAACGCGCGGTCCGCCATCCAGAAGTCCCGCTGGAACCGGTCCCGCAGATCCGTCGCCGCCTGCTCCAGAAGGTCCGCGTACACCGGGTCGTCCCAGGCCGTGCGAGCGAGCGCGGCCGTGCGGCGCAGCGCGTCGTACGCGTAGCCCTGGGCGCCCGCCGCCGTCACGGGTCCCGTGGGGCGGCTGCCGTCGGCCGAGCAGATGGCGCCCGGTGAGTCCTTCCAGTTCTGGTTGGCGAGGCCGCCGCGGTCGGCGCGGTAGACGAGGTAGCCGCGCGAGGTGAGTCCGCCGTGGTCGAGCATCCAGCTGACGGCGGCCCGCGCGTGCGGTTCGAGGCGGCGGGCCGTCGCCACGTCACCGGTCCGGTCCGTGTACGCGCCGAGCAGGACGAGGAAGAGGGGCGTCGCGTCGACAGAGCCGTAGTAGCGGGCGAAGGGGACCTGGCCGAAGTGCGCCAGCTCGCCGTGCCGCACCTCGTGGACGATCTTGCCGGGCTGGGCCACGGCGCCCTCGGTGGACTCCGTGGCCTGCGTCGCGGCGAGCACCGGCAGTGTCGCGGCGGCGAGCCCCGGCCGGTAAGGGAGGGCGAACAGGGAGGTCAGGAGCGCGTCACGGCCGAGGAGCGTGAGGAACCAGGGGACGCCCGCGCCCGGCACGCTCAGCCGCTCGCCGTCCGGGCCGGTGGCCGGGACCTGGAGCACGGCCAGGTCGGCCAGGCCCCTCGTGCACGCCGCGGCGAGTCCGGGCCAGGCGGCGGGCAGGGTGACGTCCCGGGTGAACTCCTCGGTGCGCGCGGCGAGTTCGGCCGCCGCGTCGGCGGGGGACGCGGGCACCGGGGTGTGGGGGGCGCCGTGCGGGCGGGCCGCGACGCGCAGGTTCAGGTCGGCCGTGCCGTGCCCGGCCAGTTCGAGGGACCAGACGAGGCGGCGGGCGCCGGTGCCGGTCTCCTCGACGGCGTCGGGCGCGGGCTCCGCGGTCACTGTGGTCGACGAGCGCCACTCGCCCCGCCGGTAGCCGAACCGGACGCCGTCCTCCAGGACCGACCGGGAGCGGACCGCGCCGGTCTTCGTGTAGGTGCGGTGGTCGGCGCGCAGCTCGAACTGGTCGGTGAAGTCGGCGTCGACGGTCAGCGCGAGCCGCACCGTCGTCGGCGCCGCGCGGTTGGAGACGACCTGCAGGGTCTCGACGAACGCGCCGTCCGCCACGGCCTGTTCGCGGAAGAGCGTGTACGCGGGCGGCTCCAGGCGGCCGCCGCGCGGCACCAGCGCGCAGCGTGCGACGCCCTCGACCGCGCCGGTTTGCCCGCCCGCGTTTCCGCCCGGCCGTCCGGCGGGCGTGAGCACCTCGGGTGCGGCGCCGTCCGCCGTGAGCTGCCAGCGGCTGAGGTGCCGGCCGTCGCGCACGAACAGGCCGTCGGGCGAGCCGGATCCGCGTACGCCGCTGATGTCGCCGCCGGGGCCGATCGCCGCGAACGTGGCTCCTCGCACGAGCAGTTGATGCTGTCGGTCCGTCATCCCCAGGTCCCTCCCTCGTGCCGCTCCCGCGGCTCCTGCAGCAGATCCAGGGCGAGCGCGGCGCTCCAGGCGAAGCCGCGCGCGCCGCAGCCGCGTCCCGTGTACGGATCCACGTATTCGGCGAAGGCCGTGTCGAGCGCCGTGCCGAGCAGCGCGGCGCGCAGGCGTTCGGCCTCCGCGTGCTCGCCGTGGAGGCGCAGGCCGCGCTCGATCAGCCAGTTCGTGTTGAACCAGGCCGGTCCGCGCCAGTAGCGGTGCGGGTCGAAGGCCGGTCCCGTCAGGTCGTAACTCGGCACGAGCCGCACCGCGGTGCCGAGGCCGAAGCGGGGGCCGCGGGCGATGCGCAGCAGTCCGGCGGTCACGTGCCGGGGGAGCGTCGGCAGGATGAGCGGGATCAGGCCCGAGACGCCGTACTCGGGGATCAGGGCGGGGGGTGCGGTCCGGGCGGCGGTTCGGGGTGTGCCGTGTCCCGGTGCGCGGGGCGCGTGCCGGCCGTCGGCCGTGCCGCGCAGGTCGCGGCAGAAGAACATGCCCGTCGCCGGGTCCCACAGGCGCTCGACCAGCGCTGCCGTGAGGCGTTCGGCGCGGTCGTGGCGGGCCGTGCCCGCGGCGCCGAGTTCGCAGGCGATGCGGGCGAGGGCGTGTTCGGAGGCGATCAGGAGGGCGTTGAAGGACGGGTCCTCCACGGCGAACTCGCCCTGTCCGTCGGCGTACTGGCCGTTCCGGTAGTCCGTCGCCAGGCGCACGTACCGGCCGTAGTCGAGGTCGGTGGGGCGGTCGTCGGGCGCGCCGTGCTCCAGGTCGGCGCGGTGGAACGCGCGCGCGGGCGCCGGGGCGATCCGGCCCAGCGGGGCGTCCCAGCACGGGCTGTTGTCCATGCCCTGCTCCCAGGGGTGGATCACGCTGGCGAGGCCGCCGCCGCCCAGGTCCCTGCGGTGCAGGAGATAGCGGTGCCAGGCCGCGAGCTTCGGATAGACGCGGGCCAGGAACGAGCGGGACCGGGACAGGCCCGGGTCGGCGCGGTGCACGAGCCAGGCCGCCAGCGCGTGCACCGGCGGCTGCACGATGCCGGAGGTCTGCACGGAGCGCGGCGCTCCCGCCGCCCGGCCCGAAGTGGAGGAGCGCCAGAAGTCGGGGCTGGGAAAGTAGGCGTCGAGAGGGACGGAGGGGTTGAACACGATGTGCGGCACCCGGCCGTCGCCCCACTGCGCGTCGAACAGCGTCTCCAGCTCCAACTGGGCGCGCAGCGGCGACACATGACGTGACCCGATGGCGACGAACGCGGAGTCCCATGACCACTGGTGCGGATAGAGGGTGCGGGAGGGGACCGTGGACGTGCCCGTCCAGTTCGTCTCCAGGACCCGTGCCGCCCGCTCGCGCAGCGCGGCCCGCTCGAGCGAGGGCGCGGCGACGGCGTCGGGGGCGCGGCGCACAGCCGCACCGGTCCGCCGGGTTGTGCGGTCCACACGAACTCCCACGGTCTGTCAGTTAAGCCGTATCCAGCATAGAGTTACGCCTACTTAACCAGCAAAACCCAATATGTAACGCGCAGTTGATGAACGCAAGGGGTGCGAATGGCCGGGGACCGGACGAGAGAGCGGCCGCGGAGCCAGGCGAGTGCCGGGGATCTGCTGCACCTCGTGCGCAGTGGCCGGGCGACCACGCGCGGTGCGCTCCAGGAGGCCACCGGGCTCTCCAGGGCCACCGTCGGCCAGCGCCTCGACCGGCTCTTCCGGGCGGGCTGGCTGCGGGAGGGCGCGGGCGGTCCCGCCGGGTCGCCGACGGGCGGGCGGCCCTCCCTGCGCCTGGAGTTCGACGACGCCCACGCGGTCGTGCTCGCCGTCTCCCTCGACACCCGGCACGCGCGCGCCGCCGTCCTCACCCTCACCGGCGAGCTGCTCGCCGAGCGCTCCGGCGCCCTGTCCGTCGACGAGGGGCCGGAGCGGGTGCTCGACGCACTCGGCGGCTGGTTCGCCGGGCTGCTGAAGGAGGCCGGGCGGACCGCGGACGCGGTGTGCGGCATCGGGCTCGGGGTCCCGGGTCCCGTGGACAGTGCCACGGGCCGCGTCGTGCAGCCGCCGATCATGCCGGGCTGGGACGGCTACGACATCAGGGGCCGCCTGGGCCGCGCCTTCGCCGAACAGACGGGCGGCGGTGGCGTGCGTGACGCGGGTGATGCAGACGGCGCAGGCGGCGTCCCCGTTCTCGTGGACAACGACGCCAACCTGATGGCCTACGGAGAGCAGCGCACCGGACACCCGGACTGCGCGGCCTTCGCCCTCGTCAAGGTGTCCACCGGCATCGGCGCCGGCGTCGTCGTCGGCGGCCGGATCTACCGGGGCATCGACGGGGGAGCGGGCGACATAGGGCACATCCGGGTGCCCGAGGGCGCGGGCGCGCTGTGCCGGTGCGGCTCGTACGGGTGCCTGGCCGCGGTGGCCAGCGGGCGCGCCGTTGCGCGCCGGCTCACCGAGGCCGGGGTGCCGGCGGAGTCGGGATCGGATGTGCGGGAGCTGCTCGCCGAGGGGCACCCCGAAGCGGTGCGTCTGGCACGGGAGGCCGGGCGCAGCGTGGGCGAGGTCCTGGCGACGGTGGTGACCCTGCTCAACCCGGGGGTCCTGATGATCGCCGGGGATCTGGCCGGAACTCCCTTCCTCACGGGCGTACGCGAACTGCTCTATCAGCGGGCCCTGCCGCGCTCCACCGCTCATCTGGACGTGGTGACCGCGCAGCTCGGTGAGCGGTCTGCCCTGGTGGGGGCGGGTGCGCTGGTCGTGGAGCACCTCTACGCGCCGGACCGGGCGGAGGAACGGCTCGCGGCGCTCGGCCTGTGAACGCCCGCCTCGCGTCCGGATACTGACATCGCGGGGCCCGGAAACGGCGTGATTCTCGCCACCCCTGATAGGGGTAGCGCTCAGATGAGCACCTTGAAGGCGACTGTACATTTCTAAGGCATGGCACTGAGTGCCATCGCTCGATCATTTACGACTTGAACTCACATGAGTGTTGAGCATGCTCACCTGAGCGATATTCGGGGTCTACGGGGGTTGTGTGTTCAAGAAATGAACGCAAGCTCTTGAGTGCCGCTATCCATTAGTTACTTTCGATCTAGCGGCGGACGGGTGGTTACGGCCGTATGACGCACAAGTGGACGTACCCAGATGCCTTCGATCTGGGTATGTTCCTCGCCGTCAGGGCAGCCACCGAGTCATCGAGGAGTCGAGACCCGTGTCGGAAAACAAGGATCCCCACGTAGTGAAGTTCGTTTACGACTTCACCGAGGGAAACAAGGACCTCAAGGACCTCCTGGGCGGGAAGGGCGCGAACCTCGCCGAGATGACCAATCTCGGTCTGCCGGTTCCTCCCGGCTTCGTCATCACCACGGAGGCCTGCAAGGTCTACCTCGACAGTGGCGAAGAGCCGGTGGCACTGCGTGACGAGGTGAGTGCGCACCTCGACGCCCTCGAGCAGAAGATGGGCAAGAAGCTCGGCCAGGCCGACAACCCCCTTCTGGTGTCGGTCCGTTCGGGCGCGAAGTTCTCCATGCCCGGCATGATGGACACCGTCCTCAACATCGGACTCTCCGACAAGTCCGTCCTCGGCCTCGTCAAGCAGTCCGGCGACGAGCGGTTCGCCTGGGACTCCTACCGGCGCCTCATCCAGATGTTCGGCAAGACCGTCCTGGACGTCGACGGAGAGCTCTTCGAGGACGCCCTCGACAAGGCCAAGGCCGCCAAGAAGGTCACGGTCGACACCGACCTCGACGCCTCCGACCTCAAGAAGCTGGTCACCCGCTTCAAGAAGATCGTGAAGACCGAGGCCGGCCGGGACTTCCCGCAGGACCCGCGCGAGCAGATGGACCTCGCCATCCACGCGGTCTTCGACTCCTGGAACACCGACCGCGCCAAGCTCTACCGCCGCCAGGAGCGCATCCCCGGCAACCTCGGCACCGCGGTCAACATCTGTTCCATGGTCTTCGGCAACCTCGGCCCCGACTCCGGCACCGGCGTCGCCTTCACCCGCGACCCCGCCTCCGGCCACCAGGGCGTGTACGGCGACTACCTCCAGAACGCGCAGGGCGAGGACGTCGTCGCGGGCATCCGCAACACCGTGCCGCTCGCCGAGCTCGAGTCGATCGACAAGAAGTCGTACGACCAGCTCATGGAGATCATGGAGACGCTCGAGACCCACTACCGGGATCTCTGCGACATCGAGTTCACGATCGAGCGCGGTCAGCTGTGGATGCTGCAGACCCGCGTCGGCAAGCGCACCGCCGGTGCCGCCTTCCGCATCGCGACGCAGCTCGTCGACCAGGGCCTCATCGACGAGGCCGAGGCGCTCCAGCGCGTCACGGGCGCCCAGCTCGCGCAGCTGATGTTCCCGCGCTTCGACGAGAACGCGAAGGTCCAGAAGATCGGCCGCGGCATCGCCGCTTCCCCGGGTGCCGCGGTCGGCAAGGCCGTCTTCGACTCGTACACCGCCGTCAAGTGGTCGCGTTCGGGCGAGAAGGTCATCCTGATCCGCCGCGAGACCAACCCCGACGACCTCGACGGCATGATCGCCGCCGAGGGCATCCTCACCTCGCGCGGCGGCAAGACGTCGCACGCCGCCGTCGTCGCCCGCGGCATGGGCAAGACCTGTGTCTGCGGCGCCGAGGACCTCGAGGTCGACACCAAGCGCCGCCGGATGACGGTCGGCGGGCAGGTCATCGAGGAGGGCGACGTCGTCTCCATCGACGGCTCCACGGGCAAGGTCTACCTCGGAGAGGTGCCGGTCGTCCCGTCCCCGGTCGTCGAGTACTTCGAGGGCCGCATGCACGCCGGCGCCGACGACGCCGACGAGCTCGTCGGCGCCGTGCACCGGATCATGGCGTACGCGGACCGCGTCCGCCGGCTGCGGGTGCGCGCCAACGCGGACAACGCCGAGGACGCGCTGCGCGCCCGCCGCTTCGGTGCGCAGGGCATCGGCCTGTGCCGCACCGAGCACATGTTCCTCGGTGAGCGCCGCGAGATGGTCGAGCACCTGATCCTCGCCGACACGGACGCGGAGCGCGAGGAGGCCCTGAAGGAGCTCCTTCCGCTCCAGAAGAAGGACTTCGTCGAGCTGTTCGAGGCGATGGACGGGCTTCCGGTGACGGTGCGCCTGCTCGACCCGCCGCTGCACGAGTTCCTGCCCGACATCACCGAGCTGTCGGTGCGCGTCGCGCTCGCCGAGTCCCGTCAGGACGCCAACGAGAACGACCTGCGCCTCCTGCAGGCCGTGCACCGCCTGCACGAGCAGAACCCGATGCTGGGCCTGCGCGGTGTCCGCCTCGGCCTCGTGATCCCGGGCCTGTTCGCCATGCAGGTACGGGCCATCGCCGAGGCCGCCGCGGAGCGCAAGAACGCCAAGGGCGACCCGCGCGCCGAGATCATGATTCCGCTCGTCGGCACCGTCCAGGAGCTGGAGATCGTCCGCGAGGAGGCCGAGCAGGTCATCGCCGAGGTGCAGGAGCAGACCGGCGTCGAGCTGAAGCTGGCGCTCGGCACGATGATCGAGCTGCCGCGCGCCGCGCTGACGGCCGGGCAGATCGCCGAGGCCGCGGAGTTCTTCTCCTTCGGCACGAACGACCTGACGCAGACCGTCTGGGGCTTCTCCCGCGACGACGTGGAGGCCTCTTTCTTCACGGCGTACCTGGAGAAGGGCATCTTCGGGGTCTCGCCGTTCGAGACCATCGACAAGGACGGCGTCGGCAGCCTCGTACGCAACGCCGTGGAGGCCGGCCGCGCCACGCGGCCCGACCTCAAGCTCGGCGTCTGCGGCGAGCACGGCGGTGACCCGGAGTCGGTCCACTTCTTCCACGAGGTCGGCCTGGACTACGTCTCCTGCTCGCCGTTCCGCATCCCGGTCGCCCGCCTCGAGGCCGGCCGTGCCGCGTCGACGTCGACGGGCAGCGACCACCGGTAGGAACCGGTCCGCAAAACTCCGGAGCCGTTGTCTGGGTGCCCGACCCTCACGAAAGGCGGCGGCTCCGGTGCACCGAAGGAGAGGGCGGTACCCCTTGTGCGGGGGGTGCCGCCCTTTCGTGCGGGCGGGAGCGGGAGCGGGCGCTCTTGGAAGCCGTGGGGGCGGGCGCTCTTGGGGGTTCTGTGATGTCCGTTCCCTTGTGAGGCCCGGAAGGCAAGTGGTGTAGTCCAATGCATGCCTCTGAGTAACGGTTCGACTTCACCGCGTCCGTCACGCCGCTCGTTCGTCATCGCCCTCGCGGTGACCTCGGCAGCCACCGCCCTGCCGCTCGGGCTCGGGTCCGCCGCCGCCCGGGCCGCCGGCGGGAACGCGGTCAACGAACGCCCCGTCGTCATCCCCGCCCTCCAGAACTGGGCCGGATCCACGGGCCGCTACCGGCTCGAAGCGGGCGTGCCGATCGTCGTGCAGGCCGCGAGAACGAGTGAACTCCACTCGCTCGCCCGGCAGTTCGCCGACGAGATCGAAGAGGTCGCCGGCATCAGGCCCGGCGCTCCCCGCGCCGGCCGCGGAGTGCGGGGCGGCCTGCGGCTCGTCCTCGACCCGGCCGACCGGCACGCGCCCGGCGGCGACCGGTACGCCGAGGAGGGTTACACCCTCACCGTCACCGCGGCCGCCGTCACGGTCACCGCACCGACCCGCACCGGCCTCTACTACGGCACCCGCTCGGTCCTGCAGATACTCCTGCGCTCCGACGAGCGCCGCGAACTGCCCACCGGTACCGCGCACGACTGGCCCGACTACCGGCTGCGCGGCTTCATGCTGGACGCGGGCCGCCGCTTCTTCACCCCGGGCTTCATCCGCGACCAGCTGCGTCTGATGGGCTGGTTCAAGCTCAACGACCTGCAACTGCATCTGAACGACAATGAGATCAGCCCGCCCGGCGGCGACTGGTCCAAGGCCTACGACGCGTTCCGGCTGCGCAGCGACAAGCCCGAATGGGCCGGGCTCGCCGCGCCCGACGGCTCGTACTCGCGGGAGGACTGGGACTCCTTCGAGGACACCGCGGCCGCCCACGGCGTCCAGCTCACCCCCGAGATCGACGCGCCCGCGCACGCCCGTTCCTTCGTGCGCTTTCGCCCCGAACTCGGCCTGAAGGGCGGCAACTCCGACCACCTCGACCTCGCCAAGCCGGAGGCGACGGCCTTCATGAAGAAGGTCTTCGACGAGTTCGCGCCCTGGTTCCGCAGCCCCGAGATCCACTACGGCGCCGACGAGTACACCGGCCCCGAGGAGCAGTACCGCGGCTACTTCAACGCGATGGCCGCCCACCTG
Organism: Streptomyces sp. NPDC107517; assembly: GCF_055582645.1. NCBI lineage: Bacteria > Bacillati > Actinomycetota > Actinomycetes > Kitasatosporales > Streptomycetaceae > Streptomyces > Streptomyces sp. NPDC107517. Next base: position 17,050 of record NZ_JBVJPM010000002.1, read on the forward strand.
CGCACCCTCGGCAAACACCCCCGCGCCTGGGGCAGCCTCTCCGAGATGGCGCCCTCCGGCACCTCCGGCTACGACCGCGACGTCACCATCCACAGCTGGAACAACGGCTGGTACGGGCCCAAGGCCGCCACCGCCGACGGCTACGAGATCGTCAACACGAACGACGGGCTCCTCTACATCGTCCCGTTCGCCACCTACTACCACCCGCGCGGACTCGACGGCCCCTACCTGTACGAGAGCTGGGCCCCGCACGTCTTCCCCGGCGACCAGAGCCTCCAGCCGTACGACCCGAAGCTGCGCGGCGCCATGTCCGCCGTGTGGAACGACCTCGTGCACGCCACGTACACCCAGCAGGCCGTCCACGGTCTGGTCGAGAAGACCTTCGGCACGCTCGCTCAGAAGATGTGGAGCGGATCCGGAGCGGGCCTGAGCTACCGCGACTTCACGGCCGAGCTGCGGCGTGGGATCGCCGGACCCGGGCTCACCACCATCACGCCCACCCTCGCCGAACCCGACCAGATCTCCCTGGACGCCCCCGCCACCGCCTCCTCCACGGCAGCGGGATCCCGCCCCGCGTACGCCACCGACGGCAGCCCGGTCACCCGGTGGACCAGCGGACCCGAGCGCGCTCCCTGGCTGGCCGTCGACCTCGGGCAGAGCCGGCCCGTACAGCGCGTGCGTGTCGAATGGGGGCAGGACCACGGCACCGCGTACGCCGTCGAGGTCTCCGACGACGGCGTCGCATGGCGCACCGTCGCCGAGCGCACCGGCCGCGACCGCGCGGGCCGGGACGAACTCGGCTTCCCGGCGACCACCGCGCGCCATGTGCGCCTGCGCGGCCGGGAGCGGGCGAGCGCGCGCTACTCGGTGTGGAGCCTCCAGGTGTACGACATCCCCGACCTGGCGCTCGGCCGCCCCACCACCGCGTCCTCCGCCGAGACGGCCACGCTCACCGCGCCCAACGCCACGGACGGAGACCCGGGCACCCGCTGGGCGTCGAAGTACACCGACGGCGAGTGGATCGAGGTGGACCTGGAGCAGACCCGGACGGTGCGGCGGATCGTCCTCGACTGGGAGACGGCCGCGGGACGGGACTACGACCTCCAGGTCTCCGCCGACGCCACCGGCTCGTCCTGGCGCACCGTCGCCGCGCGCCGCGACCGCACCACGCCCGGGGTGGACACGGTCGACCTCGACGCGGTGGAGGCGCGGCGGGTGCGGATGCTCGGGGTGAAGCGGCAGACGGCGTACGGGTACTCGCTCTACCGGTTCGAAGTGCGGGGCTGAGTACTCCGAGAGGGGAAACGGGGGTGCGGGGTTCCGCATCTACTGGCCGGTAAGTACAGTCGGCACCCCCGTATCCCCTCGTCCAGGGAGCACAGCCATGACCGGCTGGAACGCGAGCGACATCCCCGACCAGAGCGGCCGCACGGCCGTGGTGACCGGCGCCAACAGCGGCATCGGCTACATCACGGCACGCGAGCTGGCCCGCAAGGGCGCCCATGTCGTCCTCGCCTGCCGCAGCGAGGCGCGGGGCACGGCCGCCCTCGACCGGCTGCGCTCCGAAGTGCCGGGCGCACAGGCCGAGTTCGAGCAGCTCGACCTGGGTGACCTGTCGTCCGTGCGGAAGTTCGCCGGAGCGCACGGCAGCGGGGAGCGGCTCGACCTGCTGATCAACAACGCGGGCGTGATGGCGCTGCCCCTCGGGCGGACCGCCGACGGCTTCGAGACGCAGTTCGGCGTCAACCACCTCGGCCACTTCGCGCTGACCGGACTGCTCCTGCCCCGGCTCCTCGGCACACCCGAAGCCCGCGTCGTCAGCGTCTCCAGCATGGTCCATGCCCTCTCGGACATCGACATCGCGGACCTCAACAGCGAGCGCCGCTACCGGCGCTGGATCGCGTACGGCCGTTCCAAGACGGCGAACCTGCTGTTCGTCCACGAGCTGGCGCGCAAGCTGGCGGCGCGTGGGTCCGACGTCGTCGCGGCATCCGCGCACCCGGGGTACGCGTCCACGAACCTCGCGACGCAGGGCGTGCGCATGGAGGGCCGCAAGGCCGCCGAGCGGGTCGTCGAGCTGGGCAACCGGATCATCGCCCAGCCCGCCGAGGCAGGCGCACTGCCCACGCTGTACGCGGCGACGGCACCCGGTGTGCGCCCGGACTCGTTCACCGGGCCGTCCCTGATGATGTGGCGCGGGGCGCCCGCGAAGTCGTGGCGGGCCCGGCGGACCCTCGACGACGCGGCGGGGGAGCGGCTGTGGGCGGCGTCGGAACAGCTGACGGGCGTGACGTTCTAAAGGCGTTCCAGGGAGTGCTTCAAGCCACCGGAGCCTTCCGCCACAGGGCCTAGTCCAGCTCCGAGGCCTCGAACACCGCGCGGGCCGCGTCGCCGTCGATGCGGGCCGCGAGGCGGTCGACGACCGGGGAGCCGCAGCGGAGCAGCCCGTTCGCGCGGGCCCGGCGCACGCCCGTCTCCAGGCGGTGCCAGACGACGGGGTTGTCGGTGAGCACCTTCGGGTCCAGCTCGACACGCCCGCCGAGCGCGTCCCGCAGCACGAGCCGCGGCGTCACCCCTTCGCTGTGGCGCACCGACGTGAGCAGATCCGTGCAGACCCGCCGGGTGCCCCAGACGCCGCGCACGGCGAGCCAGCCGGGACCCGCGCTGACCAGCGGCGGATGCAGCACGGCGTGCAGCAGCGCCGAGAGCCCCGCCCACAGCCCGACCCGCGCCGCGCTGAGCGTGCCGTTGGCCGTGTCGATCACCAGGATCAGGCAGAACAGCGCGAGCGCGCAGAACACCGCCGCCCGCAGATCGGCGGCCCACCGCCGGTCCCGCACCACCGCGTCCTGCGAAGCCGGCGCCGCCGCCCGCCCGCGGGATCCCGCCCTCGTGTCTCGTCCCATGCAGCGCACCGTAAGCCCGTGTGGCGCCCCGGGTCAGCACTCTTGACGCGTCGCTGATCCGGCAGGCGCGCACGTTGACGCCGTGCTGACGGGAGGGCCGACATACGGCTGTAGTCCCTCTGTCGTAATCCGGCCGCATGGTTGATCGTTGGGCCGTCGGAATCCGTGGACGCCGATGGAAGCCGGCGTCCAAGAGCAGCGACATGCAGGGGGACGATCAATGACCATCAGCCGCAGGGGACTGCTCGGGACCGGCGCCGCGCTGGGGCTGCTCACCGCGTGCGGCTCCGACACCGGCCGGGACGACGGGGGCTCGGGCGGCGAGCCGGAGCTGGCGCAGTGGTACCACCAGTACGGCGAGCAGGGCACCGAGCAGGCCGTGAAGAAGTACGCCGCCGCGTACGGGAAGGCGCACGTCACCGTCCAGTGGCGGCCCGGCAACTACGACGAGCAGACCGCCGCCGCGCTCCTCACCGACTCGGGCCCCGACGTCTTCGAGGTCAACGGGCCCACCCTCGACCAGATCCAGGGCAAGCAGATCGCCGACCTCACCGGCCTGTTCGAGGGGGTCAAGGACGACTTCAACCCGTCGGTGCTCGCGCCGAAGACGTACGACGGCAGGATCTGGGCGATCCCGCAGGTCATCGACATGCAGATGCTCTACTACCGCAAGAGCCTGCTCGCCGACGCGGGCATCGAGCCGCCGAAGACGCTCGACGAGCTCGTGGACGCCGCGAGGAAACTCACCTCGAAGAAGACGAAGGGCCTCTTCCTCGGCAACGACGGCGGCGCGGGTGTCCTCGGCGGTACGCCTCTGTACGCGGCCGGCCTCGAACTCGTCACCGAGGACGGCAAGGTCGGCTTCGACGACCCGGCCGCCGCGCGAGCCCTAGGCAAGATCCACCAGCTGTACGCCGACAAGTCGCTGCTCCTGGGCGCGCCCTCCGACTGGTCCGACCCGTCGGCGTTCGTCCAGGGCCTGACCGCCATGCAGTGGTCGGGCCTGTGGGCGCTGCCCACCGTGCAGAAGGAACTCGGCGAAGACTTCGGCGTCCTGCCCTTCCCGAAGGACGGCGCGGGCAGGCCGTCGGTGCCGGTCGGCGCGTACGGCGCGGCGGTCTCCACCCGTGGCACGCACCAGCAGGCCGCGAAGGACTACCTCAGGTGGCTGTGGATCGACCGCACCGCATACCAGGAGGACTTCGCCCTCTCGTACGGCTTCCACATCCCGGCCCGTATCTCGCTGGCGAAGAAGGCCGCGAAGCTGCGGAAGGGCGCGGCGGCCGACGCCGTCCGCTTCACGACCGACCACGGCTACGCCCAGCCTCTGCGCTGGACACCCGCGTGCCAGGCCGCGTACCAGGACGCCCTCAGCCGCATCATCAAGGGCGGCGCGAGCCCGGACAGCGAGCTCAGGAGAGTCGTGCGGAAGGTGTCGGCCGAGCTCGACCGCGTGAAGAAGAAGTGAGCCTGCGGCAAGAGGGCCGCCGCCGGGCGATCCCTCGGCAGAGAGGCCGCGGGCAGGGCGGCACGGCACGGAGGTGGGCCGGCGTCCAGAACCGCACCCTCTGGTTCTGGATCTTCGTCGGGCCCTTCCTCCTCGGCCTCGGCGTCTTCACGTACATCCCGCTCGGCTGGAGCGTCTACCTCAGCTTCTTCGACGCGCACAACACCGTCACCCCGAGCGACTTCGTCGGCCTCGGCAACTACACGGCGATGCTGAAGAACGAGGCCTTCACCGACAGCCTGTGGACCTTCCTCGTCTTCTCGCTCTTCATCGTGCCCGCGACCTACGCGCTCTCGCTCGCCCTCGCCCTGATGGTGAACCGGCAGCGCCGCGCCCAGGCGTTCTTCCGCTCGGTCTTCTTCCTGCCCGCCGCCTGCTCCTATGTGGTGGCCGCCCTGATCTGGAAGATGTCGATCTTCAATGGGGTGCGGTTCGGGCTCGCCAACACCGTCCTCGGCTGGTTCGGCGGTGACCAGATCGCCTGGCTGTCGACGACCGACCCGCCCTGGTACTGGGCCGTCATCGTGACCGTACGGCTCTGGCTCCAGGCCGGCTTCTACATGGTGCTGTTCCTCGCGGGTCTCCAGCGCATCAGCCCCACCCTCTACGAGGCGGCGGCCGTCGACGGGGCCCGGCCCGGCTGGCAGGTCTTCCGGCACATCACGTTCCCGCAGCTGCGGGCCACCTCCGTGGCGGTCGTCCTGCTCCTCGTCATCAACGCCTTCCAGGCCTTCGACGAGTTCTACAACCTGCTCTCGGACGCCCGCGGCTACCCGCCGTACGCCAGGCCCCCGCTCGTCTACCTCTACTACACGGCGCTCGGCCAGGGGCAGAACCTCGGGCTCGGCAGCGCGGGCGCCGTGCTGCTCGCCCTGATCATCGCGGTGGTGACGGTAGGCCAGGCCAAGTGGTTCGGCCTGGGCCGGAAGGAGGCGCAGTGAGGGACGAATCCCGGGTCAGGGCGGGCCGCGCCGTGCGCCTCGCCCTGCTGATCGCGCTGGCGCTCCTGTTCCTGATCCCCTTCTACCTCCTGGTGCGCAACGGGCTTTCCGCCGAGAGCGACATCACCTCGCCCGAGTGGACGTTCTTCCCGTCCTCGCTGCGCTGGGGGAACGTGAGTGAACTCTTCGCCGACACGTCGGTCCCCTACGCCCGTTCCCTGCTCAACTCCGCGCTCATCGCCGTCGCGATGACGCTCGGCACTCTCCTCCTCGCCTCGCTCGCCGGCTACGGCCTGGCCCGCATCCCGTACCGGCACGCGAACAAGGTCTTCTACGCGATCCTCGGCACCCTGATGGTCCCGGCCGCGGTCACCTTCGTGCCGAGCTTCGTGCTCGTCTCGACACTGGGCTGGATCTCGACGCTGCGCGGCCTGATCGTCCCGACCCTGTTCTCCGCGTTCGCGTGCTTCGTCTTCCGCCAGTACTTCCTCGGTTTTCCGGGGGAGCTGGAGGACGCGGCACGCGTCGACGGGCTCGGTCACTGGCGTACGTACTGGCGGGTGGTCGTGCCCAACTCCCGGCCCGTCTTCGCGGCCGTCGGCACGATCGTCTTCATCGGCGCGTGGAACTCGTTCCTGTGGCCCCTGGTCATCGGCCAGGACCGCAACGCATGGACCGTCCAGGTGGCTCTCTCGTCCTTCACCACGTCCCAAGTGGTGCGGCTCCACGAGCTGTTCATCGCGGCGGCCGTGTCGATCGTGCCGCTGCTCGTGGTGTTCCTGTTCTTCCAGCGGTGGATCGTGGCGGGGGTGGAACGCTCGGGCATCGACGACTGACCCACCCCCGCCTCCCTCACGTCACGCCGACGCGCCGCCGTCGATCACCAGGTCGGCGCCGACCACGGACGGTCACGCGAGGCTCGGCGTCGTCTGTACGGCATAGGTGGCCACCGCGTACGTCTCGTCGTCGAGGCACGCGCCGCTCTCCAGGTCGAAGCGCTGCTTGAGCAGCGGTGACGCGACGAACGGGCGGCCCTGCGACGAGCCGATCAGGCCGCGGGAGAGGACCGCGGCGCCCGTGAACGGGTCACGGTTGCCGACCGCGTACAGGCGGCCCGAGCGGTCCAGGAACACGGCGGCCTGCCGGCCGTCGGGGAGCAGCGCCGCGACCCCGCGGCCCGGGGTCAGCCGGGCCAGCTCGCATACCGTGAACCAGGCGTCGCCCAGGTGGACTTGCACCATCACGGCGGTCTTCTCGGGAGCGACGGTCATGACGTCACCGATCCTTCCAGGGGGCGGGAGACGATGGAGAGCAGGGGCAGGTCGGGCTTGATCTGGCCGCGCTCCGGGACGAACCGCACCAGCGGGTCCGGGGCGTCGGGCGCGTTCACGAAGGACACGAAGCGCTCCAGGCGCTCCGGGTCGTCGAGGGTGTCGGCCCACTCGTCGCGGTAGTGCGCGACATGGTCGGCCATCAGGGCCTCCAGTTCGTCGCAGAGGCCGAGGGAGTCGTGCACGACGACGTCCCGCACGTGGTCGAGGCCGCCCTCGATCCGCTCCAGCCAGCCCGCCGTACGCTCCAGACGGTCGGCCGTGCGGATGTAGAACATCAGGAACCGGTCGATCAGCCGGATCAGCTCGGCGTCGGACAGGTCCTGCGCGAGGAGGTCCGCGTGGCGCGGGGTCGCGCCGCCGTTGCCGCCCACGTACAGGTTCCAGCCGTTGGCCGTGGCGATCACCCCGAAGTCCTTCGACTGGGCCTCCGCGCACTCGCGCCCGCAGCCCGACACCGCCGACTTCAGCTTGTGCGGCGCCCGCAGACCCCGGTAGCGCAGCTCCAGGTCGATCGCCATGCGCACGGAGTCCTGGACGCCGTAACGGCACCACGTCTGCCCCACGCACGACTTCACCGTCCGCAGCGCCTTGCCGTACGCGTGGCCCGACTCGAAGCCGGCGTCCACCAGTCGCGCCCAGATCAGTGGCAGTTGCTCGACCCGCGCGCCGAACAGGTCGATCCGCTGGCCCCCGGTGATCTTTGTGTAGAGGCCGAAGTCGCGCGCCACCTCACCGATCACGATCAGCTTCTCCGGGGTGACCTCGCCGCCGGGGATGCGGGGCACGACCGAATAGGAGCCGTTCTTCTGGAGGTTGGCGAGGAAGTGGTCGTTCGTGTCCTGGAGGGCCGCCTGCTCGCCGTCGAGGACATGGCCGTCGGCGCCGATCGTCGGGGCGAGCGAGGCGATGATCGAGCCGACCGCCGGCTTGCACACCTCGCACCCCTCGCCGCCGCGCGCGCCGTCCCGGCCGTGCGCGTCGAGCAGCTCCGCGTACGACGCGATCCGCCTGACCCGGACGATCTCGTACAGCTCGGCGCGGGTGTGCGGGAAGCAGCCGCACAGACCCTGGTCGCCGCTCTGCGGGAGGAGCTGGCCGATGAGCTTCACGCAACTGCCGCAGCCCGTACCGGCCTTGGTGCACTTCTTCACCTCGGGCAGCGTGGCGTGCGCCTGGATCGCTTCCTTGGTGACGTTGTGGCAGGAACAGATCACCGCGTCGCCGGGCAGCGCCTCCGGGCCGAGCGCCACCGGCGCCCCCGCCCCCGCGGGCAGCACCAGCTGCTCGGGCGCCACGGGCGGCACCGAACCGGTCAGCGCGCGCAGCGTCCCGTACGCCTCCGCGTCCCCGACCAGGATCCCGCCGAGCAGCTCCCCCTCCGGACCCACGACCAGCTTCTTGTACGTGCCCGAGCGCGAGTCCGAGTAGACGACGTCGAGGCAGCCGTCGGCCGTGCCGTGCGCGTCGCCGAACGACGCCACGTCCACGCCGAGCAGCTTCAGCTTCGTCGACAGGTCGGCACCGGTGAACCGCCCGTCCTCCGAGGCGATCGAGGCGGCCGCCGTCTGCGCCATCTCGTAGCCCGGCGCGACCAGGCCGTACACGCGGCCGTCCACGGCCTGCGCGCACTCGCCGATCGCGTACACCGCCGGGTCGCTGGTGCGGCAGCGCTCGTCGACGGTGATGCCGCCGCGCTCGCCGACCGTGAGGCCCATGTCGCGGGCGAGCTGGTCGCGCGGCCGTACGCCCGCCGAGAACACCACCAGGTCGGTCGCCAGTTCCGAGCCGTCCGACAGCTTCATGGCGCGCACCGCGCCGTCCTCGCCGCCGGTCACGATCTCCTGCGTGCCGACGCCCGTGTGGACGCTCAGGCCCATGCCCGTGATGGTGCGCAGGAGGGCCGCGCCGCCGCCCTCGTCGACCTGCACCGGCATCAGGCGCGGCGCGAACTCCACGACGTGCGTGTCCAGGCCGAGGCCGCGCAGGGCGCCCGCCGCCTCCAGGCCGAGCAGCCCGCCGCCCACCACGGCCCCGGTCGTGGCGTGCTTCTTCGCGTACTCCTCGATCGCGAGCAGGTCCTCGATCGTGCGGTACACGAAACAGCCCGTCGCGTCCTTGCCGGGCACGGGCGGCACGAACGGGTAGGAGCCGGTCGCGAGGACGAGGGCGTCGTACGTGACCTGGAGACCGGAGCGCGCCGTGACGGTCCGCGTACCGCGGTCGATGTGCTCGGCGGGGTCCCCGAGGTGCAGCTCGATGCCGTGCCGGGCGATGAACCCCGCGTCCGTGAGGGAGAGTTCGTCCGGGGTGCGGCCCGAGAAGTACGAGGTGAGCTGGACCCGGTCGTAGGCGGGGCGCGGCTCCTCGCACAGCACGACGACGCGGTGCGTGTCCGTGAGCCCGCGCTCGGCCAGGGCCTCCAGAAAGCGCTGGCCGACCATGCCGTGGCCGACGAGGACGAGTGTGGGCATGGTGGGCATCTCAGAGGCCTCCGTCGTGAGTGAGCAGGTGGAGCAGGGGTGCGCCGTCGTCGGGCAGCGGGTCGTCGGCCTCCCAGGCCCGGGCGAGCGCCCCGACCGTGCCGAGCTCGCCGACCAGCACCCCGCCGACGAGCCGGTCACCGCGGACGACGACCTTGCGGTACGTGCCGCGGGTCGCGTCGGCGAGCTGCACGACGTCGTCGCCGGGCAGCGCCTCGGGCTCCCCGAACGCGGCGAGGTCGAGCGGACCGGCCTCGTGCGGCAGGGTCAGCCGGGTGAGGGTGCGGGTGCCCGCGTAGGGGCGCCGCCGCCCGGAGAGCAGGTTCTCGGCGAGCGCGTCGGCCTGTTCGACGGCGGGGGTCGCGAGCCCGTAGACGCGGCCCGCGTGCTGGGCGCAGTCCCCGACCGCGCGGACGCGGGGGTCCGAGGTGCGCAGATCGTCGTCGACGACGATCCCTTCACGCACGTCGAGCCCCGCCGCCCGTGCGAGCCCCGTACGGGGACGCACCCCGCACGCGAGGACCGTCAGATCCGTGCCCAGTACATAGCCGTCGGCGAGCTCGACGCTGCGGACCGTCCCGTCGACGACGCCCACGCCCCGTACGCGGCACTGCGTGTGCACCTCGACGCCGAGCGCGGTGAGGTGCTCGTGCACGAGACGCGAGGACCGCGGGTCGAGCTGGCGCTCCATCAGGCGCTCGGACTGCTGCGTGAGCACCACCTGGGCGCCGCGCCGGGCGAGCGCACGGGCCGCGGACACCCCGAGGAGCCCGCCGCCGACGACGACCGCCCGCACCCCGGGGGCCACCGCCCGCGACAGGGCCAGGCAGTCGTCCATGGTGCGGAAGGCGTGCACCCCGCCCGGCAGCTCGGCCGCACCGGGCGCGAACAGGCCGCGCAGAGGAGGCAGGACCGGGTTCGACCCGGTGGCGAGCACGAGGGTGTCGTACGGGACGTCGGCGCCGTCCTCGCAGCGCACCACCTGCTCGTCGCGGTCGATACGGACGGCACGGGTCCGCAGGTGGGTTCCGGTGTGGCGGGGCAGCGCGATGACGTCGGCGCCGTAGCTGCCCGCGAGGACCTCGGCGAGCAGCACCCTGTTGTACGGGGCGTGCGCCTCCTCGCCGATGAGTACGGCGGCAGCGCCCAGGCGCCGGGCGAGCCGGGTACCGGCGAGGCCGGTGCCGATCACCACCACGCGCCCGGGGTCCGTCGAGAAGGTCATGCACGAAAGCCTGCGGGGCCGGTGTTACCCGGCCGCATCCCTCCCGTTTCCCACGGGGAACGCTGCGCTCAGCGCGCACGAGGGGGGAGTGTGAGGGCTCAGCTGCGGGGCGAGGGCTCAGCGGCTGCCCGTCAGATGCGCGAACACCACGACGTTCCCCCGGTAGCCGGTCTGCTTCGAGTAGCCGCCCCCGCAGGTGATGACGCGCAGCTCGGGCCGGTCGGCCGCGCCGTACACCTTCTTGTCGGGGAAGGCACGGGCGTCGTAGACCTCGACGGCGTCGACCGTGAACACGGCGACGGAACCGTCGCGGCGGTCGACCTCGATGGTGCGGCCCCTGGTCAGCGCGCCCAGGTCGTAGAAGACGGCGGGCCCCTCGGCGTTGTCGACGTGGCCGGCCACGACCGCTGTGCCGCGGACGCCGGGCGCGGTCCCGGCCTCGTACCAGCCGGCCAGGTTCTTCTGCTGCGGCGGCGGGACGTCCAGGCTGCCCTGCGGGGTCAGGTCGAGCCCCATGAGCGGTGCATCGACCCGTATCGAGGGGATGCGTATGCGGTCGGGGGGCGAGGAGGAGAGGGGGGCCGCGCCGGGCGGCTCGTGGCCGGTGCCGGGGAGCGTGGACCCGGCCTGCGCCGTGGACGGCTGCGGCGGTCCGTGTATCTCGGTGCCCTGGAGCAGCAGCCAGGCGCCCAGACACAGGGCGAGAGCGGTGACCGCGGCTATGAGTCCGCTGCTGACTCTGCGGCGGGGCGCCTGAGGCATCGGCTTCTCCAGGTAGAGATCGGTGGGGGGCCTTCCCCTCCCGGCCGCGCGAGGGGGGGAGCGGCCGGGAGGGGAGAGGACAAGCGGTACCAGGGAGCCGGAAGGGACAGCGGAGGTCGTCCGTCCGGCGTCCGTCAGATCCCTTCGCCTCTCGCCCGGCGATGCAGGAGCCAGGTACCGCCCGCGGCGGCGACGGCAAGCGCCGCCACTCCCGCCGCGGTCTTCACGGGGTCGGTGCCGAGCGCGCCGCCGACCCCCGTCTTCACATGGCCCTTCGGGGAGACCTGGTCCGTCGAGGAGGCGAGCGCGACCATCAGATCGCCCGTCACCTGCCCGCCGCCCGAGCACTTCGCGACGATCTCGTACGTCCCGGGCTGCGCCGACGGAGGCACCTGGAACCGCCCCACGGCGTCCTTCTCCTGCGAGCCCGGGGCGAGCATGAAGGTGCCCGCGCCGACCGCGCTCGCGTCCCCGGCGGCGACGCGGCTCGCGCCGCACGCGGTGGTGTTGACGGTGACCGTGGCGCCCGCGGTGGCGTTCGCCGGGTACACCTCGAGGCCGCCCGAGCCGACCTTGCCGGCGTACGAGGGCGCAGCGGTCAGTGCTGCGGCGGCCGCGGCGAGCGCGGCGGCGGTCAGCAGGCGGGATGTGCGCATCGTGCTCCTCCGAGGGGGCACGGCCCGCGGCACCCCCAAGTGCCGCTGCGTCGGTCACGCCCCTGCCCTACCGAGGTAAGTGGCACTCGCCCCGGAACGCCTCCTGATGCACCATCAGAAACTCGGTGAAAGGGCGTCATCTGACACCCCGGCAGGAACATTCCAGCAGGTCACCGGCGCGTCGAAGAAAAGAAGGCGAAGGGGGAGCGGACGCCGGTGAACGGGTGACCGGACCCGCGGGGCGCCCGCTTGACCTCAACCAAGCTTCAGGTATCAGGCTTGCGCCATGAACGCCACAGCGGTGCAGACCGCAGCCTCCGTCACCGTCCCCGTTTCCGCCCCCACCGAGGCACCCGTCCGGGTCGCCGTCGTCATCGGCAGCAACCGCGAGGGCCGCTTCGGCCCCGTCGTCGCCGACTGGCTCATGTCCCTGCTCGGGGAGCGCCCCGACCTCGCCGTCGACGTGATCGACGTAGCCGCCACCGACCTGCCCACCGCGCTCTCCCACGACCCGTCCGCCGAGGTACGGGCCGAGCTGGCCAAGGTCACCCCGAAGCTGGCCGCGGCCGACGCCTTCATCGTCCTCACCCCCGAGTACAACCACTCCTACCCGGCGTCCCTCAAGAGCGTCATCGACTGGCACCACGCCGAATGGCAGGCCAAGCCGGTCGGCTTCGTCTCCTACGGCGGCATCTCCGGCGGTCTGCGCGCGGTCGAGCACCTGCGCACCGTCTTCGCCGAGCTGCACGCCGTCACGGTCAGGGACACCGTCTCCTTCACCAACGCGGGCAGCCACTTCGACGCATCCGGCGCCCACCGTGACCCCGAGGCGCCCGCCGCAGCGGTGAAGGCGATGCTCGACCAGCTGGCGTGGTGGGCGAAGGCGCTGCGGGAGGCGAAGGAGGTACGTCCGTACGGCAGTTGAGACCGGGCAGCCGAAGGCCCCCGCAGCCGACGGCTGCGGGGGCCTTCCTCACTCCTGCGCGATGTCAGCCCACGGACACGGCGGACCAGGCCGCCGCCACGGCGGCGTACTCCGTGCTGCCGGCGCCGTACAGGTCCTTCGCCGCACTGAGGGTCGCCGTGCGGGCGCCCGCGTACTTCGTCGAGGACGTCATGTACACGGTCAGGGCCCGGTACCAGATCTTGCCGAGCTTGTCCTTGCCGATGCCGGTCGCCGTCGAGCCGTTGCACGTCGGGCTGTTGTGCTGGACGCCGCCGATGACCTTCGGCCCGCTGCCCTCGGCGAGCAGGTACGCGAAGTGGTTGGCGACCCCGGACGAGTAGTGCACGTCGAGGTTGCCGACCGACGAGCTCCAGCAGTCGGCGGAGTTGCCGTCCTTGCTGGGCTTGTCCATGAAGCGCAGCGCCGGCTGGCCGAAGCCGGGCTTCACGATCTTCTCGCCGATGAGCCAGTCGCCCGGGTCGGACGCGTTGTTCGCGTAGAACTCGACGAGCGTGCCGAAGATGTCGGACGTCGCCTCGTTCAGGCCGCCGGACTCGCCCGAGTAGGTGAGCCCCGCCGTCGACGACGTGACGCCGTGCGACATCTCGTGCCCGGCGACGTCGAGCGCCACGAGCGGCCCGAACGTCGAGCCGTCCCCGTCGCCGTACGTCATGCAGAAGCAGGTGTCGTCCCAGAAGGCGTTGTTGTAGTTGCTGCCGTAGTGGACGCGGTTGTACGAACCCTTGCCGTCGCCGCCGATGCCGTTACGACCGTGGACGTTCTTGTAGTAGTCCCAGGTCGTGTCGGTCCCGTACTGGGCGTCCACGGCGGCCGACGCGCGGTCGGAGTTCGCGCCGGTGCCCCAGTGGTTGTCGGCGTCGGTGAACAGCACCGCGGGGGCGCGGCTCCAGCAGATGCTCAGGATGCAGCTGTCGGTCTTGTTCTGCGCGTCACCCGAGTAGGTGCCGCCTCGCGTCGCGTCCTTGAGCTGGTACGTCGACCCGGACTGGGTCGTCTGCAGCGGGACCGTGCCGGAGTAGAGGGACTTCCCGTCGCCGGTCGCGGTCTCGATGCTGTCCCAGGCGTCGATCTGCTTGCCGGTGGTGGCGTCGGTGAGGACGACGCGGGCGACCGGGTTGCCGAGCGAGTCCTTGCCCGCGGTGTCCGTGCGCCACGCCAGCTTCGGCGCGCCGTGCAGCGCGTCCACGACGAGCGCGGGCTTGGCGACGACCTTGCGCAGGAGCTCGCCCGGATTGGCGGCGCGCAGCGCGGCGGTGGCGATGTCGGCGGCCTTCGGGGCGGGGAGCGCCGGCGTCACGCTCGGCACGGAGAGGTCGCCGAGGACCGCGCGGTTCGCGGAGCGGTAGCCGCCGTCACGGTTCAGATGGACGACGAAGTCACCGCCAAGAACGGGCAGGTGACGGTAGGTGCGGTTGTAGCGCACGTGCTGGGTGCCGTCGGAGTCGACGACGACGTCCCGCACGGAGGTGCCCTGCGCGCCGGTGATCCCGAGGCGGGAGGCCTCGGCGGTGAGCGCGGCCGTCGCGTGGCGTACGGCGTCGGCCCGGGTGGGTGGGGTGCGGTCGCCGGAGTCGGCACCCGCGGTGGGGGCGAGGGCGGCGGCCAGCAGGGTGGCGGCCGCCGTGGTTATCCCGGCGGTGGCGAGTCTCGATGTGGTCCGGGCAGGTCTCATCGGGCTCCTAGGGACGGGGCGCGAGCGCGCTGGAGGGGGGAACACACTGATGACGCCTCAGATTTAAGGGTCCATGACATGTCATGTCCATAGCGCCCCCGTGTTGGAGCTGTGAATAGGTGTTCACGGGCAGAATCAGGAGCGCACGGCCTGTGAAAGGAGCGGAGATGAACGCACTGGCTCTGACGGTCCTCACCACGACGGACGACGAAGGCAAGGCCCGCACCCTGGCGGCAGGCGCGGTCGAGGCCCGCCTCGCGGCCTGCGCACAGATCGCGGGCCCGGTCACGTCGGTCTACCGCTGGCAGGGCAACACGGCTACGGCCCAGGAGTGGCAGGTGCTCCTCAAGACCACGGCCGACGGCTACGAGGCCCTGGAGTCATGGCTGTTGGAGGCGCACGACTACGAGACGCCCGAGATCATCGCGACACCGGTGGTACGGGGGAGTGCCGGGTACCTGGCGTGGATCACAGGGGAGACGACCGGAGCCTGAGCGCGGGACCGAAGGGGCGCGTGGCCGGGATCCGGAAAAACCGACGGTCCGAGCGCTCCAGCACCCGGACCGTCACCCACTCACCGGTGCACGACGTCACCGATTCACGACCGACCTCACTTGCGCAGCACCAGCGTGATCCCCGCCACGACCAGACCGAGGGCCACGGCCGCGACCCCGTATCCGGGGCGGTGGGACCGAAGCCCCGGCAGAAAGCGGTCCAAGGCGATGCGCCCCGGGCCGGTCAGGGCGAGCGCCACCGCGCCGAGGGCGATCAGGAGCTCGTACTCGATGCCCTGCGGCGCGAAGAACCCGCCGCCCCACTTCACGGCGATGGCGTTGACCAGCGTGCCGGCCACGGCCGCGGCGGCCAGCGGGGTGAGCAGGCCGAGCACGAGGCCGAGCCCGCCGAGGGTCTCGCTGAGCCCGGCGACCACGGCGAGCGCCTTCGGCGACGGGTAGCCGGACGCGGCGAAGAACTGCCCGGTGCCGTCGATCCCGCCTCCGCCGAACCAGCCGAAGAGCTTCTGCGCACCATGTGCGGCCACGGTCAGGCCGAGGGCGAGGCGCAGTACGAGAAGTCCGAGGTCATAGGCGTGGGCGGGCGCGGCGGGGGCGGGGGTGCCGGGCGCGCGGAGCGGGCCGAGCTGGTTCGCGAGAGAGGTCACGTGGGGGTCTCCTGACTCGGAAATCGAGATGCTTGAACTTTCAAGCTACGACCCAAGCTAACCGCCCGCCCGCGATGTTTCAAACGTGAACGACACCGTCCGAGCGGTCACCGGAGCCGGAGGCGACACCGGCCGCCTCGACCCGTACCGCGCACACCTTGAACTCCGGCATCCGGGACGTCGGATCGAGAGCGGGGTTGGTCAGGCTATTGGCGCGCCCGGCGCCTGGCCAGTGAAACGGCATGAACACCGTGTCGGGCCGGATGCCCGCGGTGATCCGGGCGGGCGCCTCGGCCCGCCCGCGCCGGGAGACGACGGCGACCGGCTCGCCCTCCGCGACCCCGATCCGCGCGGCGAGCCGCGGATGCAGCTCCACGAAGGGGCCGGGCGCGGCGGCGTTGAGCTCGGCCACACGCCGGGTCTGCGCACCCGACTGGTACTGCGACACGACGCGCCCGGTCGTCAGATGGACCGGGAACTCGGCGTCCGGCTCCTCGGCGGCGGCCCGGTGCGAGACGGCGACGAACCGGGCCCGCCCGTCCTCGGTGGCGAACCGTTCCAGAAAGAGCCGGGGCGTCCCGGGATGTTCCTCTTCAGGACAGGGCCAGAACACCCCGTCCTCCTCGGCGAGCCGCCGGTAGGAGATCCCCGCATAGTCGGCAGGCCCCCCTCCCGACGCCAGCCTCAACTCCTCGAAAACCTCCTCAGGATCGGCCGGGAACCCCTTCTCCACCCCCAGCCGCCCGGCCAGCTCACGCAGCACCTCCAGATCGCTCCTCACCCCGTCCGGAGGCGAGAGCGCCCGACGCCGCAGCAGCACACGCCCCTCCAGGCTGGTCACGGTCCCCGTCTCCTCGGCCCACTGGGTGACGGGAAGCACCACATCGGCAAGAGCGGCGGTCTCGGACAGCACCACATCGGCCACGGCCAGAAAGTCGAGCGACCGCAGCCTGCCCTCCACATGGGCGGCACGAGGAGCCGACACCACCGGATTCGACCCCATGACCAGCAGAGCCCGTACGTCCCGCCCCAGCGCGTCGAGCAGTTCGTACGCCGAACGGCCGGGCCCGGGAAGGGAGTCGGGGTCGACGCCCCACACGCCGGCCACGTGCGCGCGCGCCGCAGCGTCGGTCAGCTTCCGGTACCCGGGCAGCTGGTCGGCCTTCTGCCCGTGCTCGCGCCCGCCCTGTCCGTTGCCCTGCCCCGTCAGGCACCCGTACCCGGAAAGGGGCCGCCCGGCGCGCCCGGTCGCGAGACACAGGTTGATCCAGGCGCCCACGGTGTCGGTGCCCTTGGACTGCTGCTCGGGCCCACGCGCGGTGAGCACCATCGCGGCCTCGGGCTCGCAGAACATCCGCACGGCCTCGCGCAGTTGAGGCACCGGAACGCCGGTCACCCGCTCCACGTACTCGGGCCAGTGCGCCATCACGGCGGCCCGCGCGTCCTCCCAGCCGCGTGTCCGCGTGCGCACGAACTCCTCGTCGACGCGCCCCTCGGTCACCACGAGGTGCAGCATGCCGAGGGCCAGGGCGAGATCGGTCCCGGGCCGGGGCGCGAGATGGAGGTCGGCGAGTTCGGCGGTACGCGTGCGGCGGGGGTCGATGACGACCAGAGTGCCGCCGTTCTCCCGCAGTTCGTTCAGATAGCGGACCGCGGGGGGCATGGTCTCGGCCATGTTCGACCCGACGAGGATCACGCATCCCGTACGCGGAATGTCCTCAAGGGGGAACGGCAGCCCGCGGTCGAGCCCGAACGCGGCGAGCTGCCCCGCCGCGGCGGACGACATGCAGAACCGACCGTTGTAGTCGATCTGGGAGGTCCCGAGCACGACCCGGGCGAACTTCCCGAGCCCGTACGCCTTCTCGTTGGTGAGCCCGCCCCCGCCGAAGACCCCGCACGCGTCCGGGCCATGAGCGGAACGCGTACGGGAGAGCCCCTCGGCGACACGATCGAGCGCCTCATCCCAAGAGGCGGCCTCGAGCGCTCCCCCTTTGCGAACAAGCGGCCCACTCAACCGCACCCCCGGCTCCAGCACGGCAGCGGCCGTACGCCCCTTCCCGCACAGGGCACCACGATTGACGGGAAATCCGGCACGCTCCGCGACCTCGACGCCGCCGGAGTCCGACGGGACGAGATTCATCCCGCACTGGAGGGAGCAGTAGGGGCAGTGGGTGGGCGTGACAGTGAGCATGGACCCACCCTGCGCGCACGCTGTTACGCGACAGCCCACGCCCGATTACACGCAGGACACGACGTCCTCATAGCGCCACCGGCGCCCCGGTGAGAACGACGGCGGACGAGCGGCAGGACCCCGCGAGGGGATGCCCGTACCAGCGGCCCGTAGAGAAGGTTGAGACGAACGACGGCGAATCAGCCGCAAAACCGTCGCGAGGGGATTCCGGTACCGGCGCCCCGATGCGAACGACGGCGGATCAGCCGCAAAACCGTCGCGAGGGGACGTGGGGGTGTGTCCGCCCGCAGCACGGAGGTGCGGGTGCCGGTCAAGGTACACAGGGCGGAGGCGCCGCGATGGCGAGGACGGACACACCCCCGCGGCCCCGCCCCACGTCACACGAGGCGAAAGACCGAAGCCCCACGCCGCCGCAGCGCACAGCAAAGCCCCACACGAGCCGCATCAGCGAAGCCGCACCCCCAGAGCGCTTCCTCAGCCACGCCCCACCCTCAAATCCCCTCACCCCCAGAGCACGCCCACCCCCAGAGCGACGCTCAGCGACGCCGCACCCCCAGAGCCTCCCGAACCCCGGGCTCTTTGTCCCCGAGGAACCGGGGATCGGGCCGGAACACGGAATCGACCACGGCCTTACCCGCGGCGAACACCTCACGGGCCCCGCCGTAATACCAGGTCACGTCGTGCCGGTCGTCGACGCCGACGCCGTACGAGGAGACGCCCGCCGCCTCGCACAGGGCGACCGCGCGCCGTATGTGGAACCCCTGGCTGATCAGCACGGCCCGGTCGACCCCGAAGATCTTCTTGGCCCGCACGCACGAGTCCCAGGTGTCGAACCCGGCGTAGTCGCTGACAACGGCCTTGTCCGGCACCCCGTGCCGGGTGAGATAGGCGCGCATGGCGTCGGGCTCGTCGTAGTCGTCGCGGCTGTTGTCGCCGGTCACCAGAACGACCCGGATCCGCCCGTCACGGTAGAGCTGGGCGGCCGCGTCGAGCCGGTGAGCGAGATAGGGCGAAGGCTCGCCCTCCCAGAGCCCGGCCCCGAACACCACGGCGACATCCGTGCGCGGCGCGTCGTCAACCGTGCGCAGCCGGTCCCCGGTCACCACGAACAGCCACGTGGCCGGCAACAGCGCCAGCACACACACGGCCACAGCACCCTGTACGAACAGCCGCCACCCCCGTCGCGTACGCGGCAACCGGATCCGTATCGGCATCCGCACCACTGCCCCCACCCCCACCCGTCCGAAAACGCCGTCGCACGACTGGACGCACGTTTCCGCAGGCCGGTTCACGCGGCAAGCGGGGGACCCCACCACCTCACATCCGTCCGAACACCCAGTGAGCCCAGGGGAAGCGACCCGTCACCGCCCCGCAACGACGCCGCAACCTCCCGCGGAAAGGATCGGTTCATGACGGCGTCGAAACATCAGCGCGACGAGCCCACCGGCACGGCCCACCTCGACAGTACGGCGCAACTCATGACCAGGATCACCAGTCAGCTCGGCACCCAGCTGAGCCACGTCCGCCTCGACGGCAGCCGCCGCACACCCCCGCAGGCCCCGCCCACCTCTCCGGCCTCGCCCACCCCGCCGGCCCTGGTGGTCGTGGCGCACGGCAGCCGCGACCCGAGGGCGCTCGCCACGGTCCACGCCCTGCTGGACAAGGTGCGCGAGGAACGCCCGGGACTCCCCGTCCACCTCGGCCACATCGAGCTGAACGAACCGCTCCTGACCGACACCCTCGCGGCCCTCGCCCCCGGCCGCGCCGTCCTGGCCCCGCTGCTCCTGTCCCGCGGCTACCACGTGAAGCAGGACATCCCGGCAGCCCTGGCCACGGCCGGGCACCTGACGGCCCGCGTCGCCCCGCCGCTGGGCCCCCACCCGCTCCTCGTGGAAACGCTGTACGCCCGCCTGGTGGAGGCCGGCTGGGACCCGCGCCCCGACGCCCGTACGCGCAGGACCAGCGGCGTGGTCCTCGCGGCGGCCGGCTCCCGCGACCCCGACTCGGCCGTCGACACGGCCCGCACGGCCGCGCTCCTGGCGAAGCGGCTCGGTGTCCCGGTGGTGCCCGCCTACGCGAGCGCTGCCGCGCCCACCGTCCCGGCCGCGCTGCGCGCGCTGGCCGTGCGAGGCAGGCACCGTGCCGCCGTCGCCGCGTACTTCACGGCGCCGGGCCGCTTCGCCACGCAGTGCGCGCAGGCCGCCCCCTGGATAGCCACCGCCCCGCTGGGCGCGCACACGGCGATGGCGCGCCTCCTGCTCCACCGCTACGACACGACGCTCGCGTCCCCGGCGCGACCCGCTCCCGTACAGCGGCAGCTCACGTCGGCCTGACCGTTTGTCACCGCGTGCCTTTACTGTCAGTCCATGGAAGGCACGCACGAGACACCCGCAGCGAAACTGGACCCGTCCGTCCCCACCACCCCCTCCCACTCCGTCGACCGTTCCGGCTACGACGCGGCGGCGGCGGAGCGCTGGGCCCCCGAGCCGGACAAGCGCCCCGGCCGCACCGCCTTCCAGCGCGACCGCGCCCGCGTCCTGCACTCCTCGGCGCTGCGCCGTCTCGCGGGCAAGACCCAGGTGGTCACCCCCGGCACGATGAACCGAGTCTGGGACGCCAGCCCCCGCACCCGGCTGACGCACTCCCTGGAATGCGCGCAGGTGGGCCGGGAGCTCGGCGCGGCGCTCGGCTGCGACCCGGACCTCGTGGAGACGGCCTGCCTCTCGCACGACATGGGCCACCCGCCCTTCGGCCACAACGGCGAACAGGCGCTGAACGAGGTGGCGCAGGACTGCGGCGGCTTCGAGGGGAACGCGCAGTCGCTGCGCCTGCTGACCCGTATCGAACCCAAGCGCTTCGTCCGCAGCGCCGACACGGACGAGCTGGTCAGCGTGGGCCTGAACCTCACGCGCGCCGCGCTGGACGCCGCGACGAAGTACCCGTGGCCCCGCGGCGGCCACCCCACCGACCCGGCCTCGCCCAAGTTCGGCGTGTACGAGGACGACCGCCCGGTCTTCGACTGGATCCGCAAGGAGTCGCCCGAGCGACGCACCTGCTTCGAGGCGCAGGTCATGGACTGGTCGGACGACGTCGCGTACTCGGTGCACGACCTGGAGGACGGCCTGCACGCCGGCCACCTGGACCCGAACATGCTGCACGCCGAGCCGGAGCGCCGTGACATCTACGCGGTCGCGATCGGCCGTTACGTACCGGCGGACACGGACCCCGAAGAGCTCGCGGCGGCGCTCGACCGGCTCCTCGACCAGGAGTGGTGGCCGCACGGATACGACGGTACGGCGGTCGCGCAGGCCCGTCTCAAGGATGCGACGAGCCAGCTCATCGGCCGCTTCTGCCTCGCGGCGGAGGGCGCCACGCGCGCCCGCTACGGCTCGGGCCGGCTCACGCGCTACGGGGCCGAGCTGGTGGTGCCGCGCGAGGCACGGCACGAGTGCGCGGTCCTCAAGGCGGTCGCCGACCGGTATGTGATGCAGCGTCCGCAGCAGGAGCGGCTCCGCGCCGACCAGCGCATCGTCGTGGCGGAGCTCGCCGAGGCGCTCACCCGGCGTGCCCCCGACGGCCTCGACCCGCAGTTCCACGCGCTGTTCGACGCGGCGGGCGACGACCGCTCCCGCAAGCGCGTGATCGTCGACCAGATCTCCTCCCTCACCGACGCCTCGGCCCGCGAGCTGCACGCGCGGCTCACAGGGCCCCGTCCATGAGGGCTTCGAGGGCGAGCGCCCGGGCCGGCCCGATCAGCTGACCCACCGGCAGGGCGGCCGCCCGGCCCGCACCTTCTCGTCCGATGGGCCCTCGGGGCCCGCACCACACCACACCACACCACTCCGCACCGCACCGTGCTGCGTCGCAGAGCGGGGTTCGTGCGGATCGCGCTCCGGTGCAGGGTCGTCGTCCTCGTCGCGAAACCGGCCACCGACCACTGGGCGTGACGGAAAGATGCCCTGTTCGGACCCTGCCCCCTTCCCGCATCACGCTCCGTGCGGGACGCTCGCATATGGCGCCATGGCAAAGAGGAGGCATCACGTGGTCGACGCGGATCAGACGTTCGTCATTGTCGGAGGCGGGCTCGCCGGAGCGAAAGCGGCCGAGACGCTGCGCTCCGAGGGCTTCAACGGCAGGGTGATCCTCATCGGGGACGAGAGGGATCATCCGTACGAACGCCCACCCCTGTCCAAGGGCTATCTCCAGGGCAAGGAGGAACGGGACAGCGTCTTCGTCCACGAACCGGCCTGGTACGCGCAGAACGACATCGAGCTGCACCTCGGCCAGACCGTCGTAGCGGTCGACCCGGCCGTGAAGAACGTCCGGCTCGGCGACGGCACGGTCGTCCACTACGACAAGCTGCTCCTGGTCACCGGCGCCGAGCCGCGCCGCATGGACATCCCGGGCACCGAACTGGCCGGCGTGCATCACCTGCGCCGCCTCGCCCACGCGGAGCGCCTGAAGGGTGTCCTCGCCTCCCTCGGCCGGGACAACGGCCACATCGTGATCGCGGGCGCGGGCTGGATCGGCCTGGAGGTCGCCGCGGCGGCCCGCGAGTACGGTGCCGAGGTCACCGTCGTCGAGCCCGAGGCGACCCCGCTGCACGCGGTTCTCGGCCCCGAAATCGGCCAGATCCTCGCCGACCTGCACACCGAGCACGGCGTCCGCTTCCACTTCGGGACCCGTCTCACCGGCATCACCGGCCAGGATGGCATGGTCCTCGCCGCCCTCACCGACGACGGCGAGGAGCACCCGGCCCATGACGTGCTGGCCGCGATCGGCGCCGCCCCACGCGTCTCGCTCGCCGAGTCCGCCGGGATCGAACTCGCCGACCGTTCGCACGGCGGCGGCATCGCCGTCGACGCCTCGCTGCGCACCTCCGACCCGGACATCTACGCGGCCGGTGACGTGGCGGCCGTGCAGCACCCCCTCTTCGGGACCCGGCTGCGCGTCGAGCACTGGGCCAACGCGCTCAACGGCGGCCCGGCCGCCGCCCGCGCCATGCTGGGCCAGGAGGTGACGTACGACCGCGTGCCGTACTTCTTCTCCGACCAGTACGACGTCGGCCTCGAGTACTCGGGCTGGGCGCCCCCGGGCAGTTACGACCAGGTGGTCATCCGGGGGGACGCGGGCAAGCGGCAGTTCATCGCGTTCTGGCTCAAGGACGGGCGGGTGCTCGCCGGGATGAACGTGAACGTGTGGGACGTCACGGAGACCATCCAGGCCCTCATCCGCTCCGGTGCCAGGCCCGGGACGGAACGCCTGGCGGATCCCTCCGTCGCGCTCACGGCGCTGCTCGAGGGGGAGGACGGGTGACGTGAGTGTCGGCGGGTCACCGTAGAATTCTTGCGTGGCAGGCAGGATCAATGACGAGGACGTGAAGGCGGTCCGGGACGCGGTCCCGATCGACGCCGTGGTGTCCGAGTACCTGCAACTGCGCAACGCGGGCGGCGGGAACCTCAAGGGCCTGTGCCCCTTCCACGACGAGAAGTCGCCGTCCTTCCAGGTCAGCCCCAGCAAGGGCTTCTTCCACTGCTTCGGCTGCCAGGAGGGCGGCGACACCATCACGTTCGTGATGAAGGTCGACCACCTCTCCTTCTCCGAGGCCGTGGAGCGCCTCGCCGGCCAGGCGGGCATCACCCTGCGGTACGAGGAGGGCGGCTACAACCCCTCGCACCAGCGCGGTGAGCGCATCCGTCTGGTCGAGGCGCACAAGGCGGCCGCCCAGTTCTACGTGGACCAGCTGGAGAGCGCCGAGGCGGAGATCGGCCGCAAGTTCCTCGCCGAGCGCGGCTTCGACCAGGCCGCCGCCGCGCACTTCGGCGTCGGCTACAGCCCGGCCGGCTGGGACCACCTCACGCGCTTCCTGCGCGGCAAGGGGTTCACCGACAAGGAGCTCATCACCTCCGGGATCGCCCAGGAGGGCCGCCGCGGCCCCATCGACCGCTTCCGCGGCCGCCTCATGTGGCCCATCCGCGACATCGGCGGCGAGGTCGTCGGCTTCGGCGCCCGCCGCCTGCGCGACGACGACAACGGTCCGAAGTACCTGAACACGCCCGAGACGCCGATCTACAAGAAGTCCCAGGTGCTCTACGGCATCGACCTCGCGAAGAAGGAGATCGCCAAGTCGAGCCGCGCGGTCGTCGTCGAGGGGTACACGGACGTGATGGCCTGCCATCTCGCCGGCATCACCACCGCCATCGCCACCTGCGGCACCGCCTTCGGCGGCGACCACATCAAGATCCTGCGCCGCCTCCTCATGGACAACGGAAGCGCCCGCGTGATCTTCACCTTCGACGGCGACTCGGCGGGCCAGAAGGCCGCCCTGCGCGCCTTCGAGGACGACCAGAAGTTCGCCGCCGAGACGTACATCGCCGTGGCCCCCGACGGCATGGACCCCTGCGACCTGCGCCTGGCCAAGGGTGACGAGGCGGTCGCCGACCTCGTCGAACCCCGCACCCCGCTCTTCGAGTTCGCCCTGCGCCACATCGTCTCCCGGTACGACCTGGAGACCCCCGCCGGCCGCGCCTCCGCGCTGGACGAGGCCGCCCCCGTCGTCGCCCGCATCAAGAACAGCGGCGCGCAGCACGAGGTGGCCGTCCAGCTCGCCGGCATGCTCGGCATCCTCGACACCCAGTTCGTCGTCAAGCGCGTCTCGCAGCTCGCCCGCTGGGCCCGCGACCGCGGTGGCCGCGGCCCCGCCCCGGCCCGCCCGCAGCAGTCCTACGAGGCCGTGGCGACGCGCGCCTCTGCCGCCGGTCCCGCCCTCACCCTGCGCAACCCCGTGTACGCCACGGAGCGCGAGCTGCTCAAACTCGCCCTCCAGCGGCCCGAGTTGGTCTCCCCGGCCTTCGACGCGTACGGCGTGGACGAGTTCACCGCCGCCCCGTACGCCGCGGTGCGCGAGGCGATCATCGAGGCGGGCGGCGCCGACCTCGGAACCCAGGACCCGCAGGCGTATCTCGTACGGGTGCGGGAGGCGGCCCCCGACGACACGGTGCGTGCCATGGTCACCGAGCTCGCCGTCGAGGCGATCCTGCGCAGATCCGTCGACGAGGTGTACGCGGGCCAGCAGCTCGTCGCCGTGCGCCGCCGCGCCGTCGACCGGCGCATCCGCGACGTACAGGGCTCCCTGACCCGCCTGGGCACGCACGGCGACCCGGCGCGCCTGTCCGCCGTCCAGGAGGAGCTGATGGTCCTCCAGCGCTACGACAGGGCGCTGCAGGACCTCGGCGCGCAGGCGCTCTGACCCGCCGCGCCCCGCGGGCCCGTGGCGAGGCCCGCCCGGCCGGTTTTCGGCCCGCCCGGCCGGTTTCGACCCGTCCGGGCGGGGGCAGGCGTCGTGCACGGTAACCGGGCGGTCACGCACCGGACTCAAAAAGTCGCCGCACGCCCCTCGTGGCGGCGTTGTGTCGTACAGCACACTGGGTCCGGTGCCTGAGTCCTCGGAGCGCGGCCGGAACCCCGACAACGGGTCCGACACCCCCGCGGTTCCGCCTATCGCGTACGGGACGGACAGCGGTGTGGCCGCCGTCGCCGATCCCGGTGTACCCCTGCCGCACGCCTCAGCAGCGATCACCTTGGAGGTCGCCCCCGTGCAGACCCAGACCCTCAGCCAGACCGGTGCCGCGCGTCAGAGCGCCCCCGCGCCGGACCCGGACGCGGACGCGGAGGCACTCCCGGCCGTCCCCCAGCAGAGGGGGCCGGAGAACCACCCGGACGCCGATCCGCCCGGCGGTCCCGCCGGCGCCCGGAAGCCGGCCGACACCGCCGAACTGCCGGAGCAGGAACCCGAGTCGGAGCCCGAGCCGGAGGCGGAGCCCGACGCGGAGACGGAGGCGCGGGAGGCCGGGTCCCGCCCGCCCGTCGCCCTCCTCCTCGACACGGTGGACGCCGAGACCCCCGAGCTCCCGCCCTCGCGCGGCCGCACCGACACCGGCGGCCCGTCCTCGGACCTGTTCCGCCAGTACCTGCGCGAGATCGGACGGATCCCGCTGCTCACGGCCGCGCAGGAGGTCGACCTGGCCCGCAAGGTCGAGGCCGGACTCTTCGCCGAGGAGAAGCTGACGGGCACCCCCGATCCCGACTCCCAGCTCGCCATCGACCTCGACAAACTCGTCGTCATGGGCCGGATGGCCAAGCGCCGCCTCATCGAGGCCAACCTCCGACTGGTCGTCTCGGTCGCCAAGCGCTACGTGGGCCGCGGCCTGACGATGCTGGACCTGGTCCAGGAGGGAAACCTCGGCCTGATCAGGGCGGTCGAGAAGTTCGACTACGCCCGCGGCTACAAGTTCTCGACGTACGCGACCTGGTGGATCCGGCAGGCCATGTCGAGGGCCCTCGCCGACCAGGCCCGCACGATCCGTGTCCCGGTGCACGTCGTCGAGCTGATCAACCGGGTCGTCCGCGTCCAGCGCCGCATGCTCCAGGAACGCGGCTACGAACCCACCCCCGAAGAGGTCGCCGCCCACCTCGAACTCGCGCCCGAGCGAGTCAGCGAAGTCCTGCGTCTGGCCCAGGAACCGGTGTCGCTGCACGCGCCGGTGGGCGAGGAGGACGATGTCGCGCTGGGCGACCTGATCGAGGACGGCGACGCGACGTCCCCCGTCGAATCGGCCGCGTTCCTCCTCCTGCGCGAACACCTGGAGGCGGTCCTCTCGACCCTCGGCGAACGCGAACGCAAGGTGGTCCAGCTCCGCTACGGCCTTGCGGACGGCCGCCCCCGCACGCTGGAGGAGATCGGCCGCATCTTCGGAGTGACCCGCGAACGCATCCGCCAGATCGAGTCCAAGACCCTGAACAAACTCAGGGACCACGCGTTCGCGGACCAGCTGAGGGGCTATTTGGACTGACGCGGGGGCAGCGCCCCGCAAGGGGCGCGGGGAGCTGCGCGCTCAGCCACGGACAACCCGTACGCACAGCCCCCGCGAACCCCTGTGGCGCCTACTCCACCTCAGCCACAGCCTGCGCGAACTGAGCCTCGTACAGCCGCTCGTACGCCCCACCCGCGGCGCGCAGCGCATCGTGCGTGCCCTGCTCCACGATGTCCCCGTTCTCCATCACGAGGATGGTGTCGGCATCGCGGATCGTGGACAGCCGGTGGGCGATGACAAAGCTGGTCCGTCCGTGCGCGAGCCGCGCCATCGCCTTCTGGATGAGCACCTCGGTTCGGGTGTCGACCGAGCTCGTCGCCTCGTCGAGGACGAGTATCACCGGGTCCGACAGGAACGCGCGCGCGATGGTGATGAGCTGCTTCTCACCGGCGCTGACCCCCGCCCCCTCGTCGTCGATCACGGTGTCGTAGCCCTCGGGCAGCGTCCGGATGAACCGGTCCGCGTGGGCGGCCCGTGCCGCCTCCTCTATCTGCTCCCGCGTGACGTCCTTCGCGGCGCCGTACGCGATGTTGTCCGCGATCGTGCCGCCGAACAGCCAGGTGTCCTGGAGCACCATGCCGATCCCGGAACGGAGTTCGTCGCGCGACATCTTCGCCACGTCGACCCCGTCGAGGGTGATGCGCCCGCCGGTCACCTCGTAGAACCGCAGCAGCAGGTTGACCAGCGTCGTCTTGCCGGCGCCGGTCGGGCCCACGATGGCGACGGTGTGACCCGGCTCCACGGCGAGCGACAGGTCCTCGATGAGCGGCTTGTCCTGCTCGTAGCGGAACGACACGTTCTCGAACTCGACGAGCCCGCGCAGCAGATCGGGCTTCTCGCCCGGCACCGGGTCGGCCTCCTGCTCGTCCGCGTCGAGCAGTTCGAAGATCCGCTCGGCCGACGCGACGCCCGACTGCACCAGGTTCGCCATCGAGGCGACCTGGGTCAGCGGCATGGAGAACTGCCGCGAGTACTGGATGAACGCCTGGACGTCACCGATCGACAGCGAACCCGAGGCGACCCGCAGGCCACCCACCACGGCGACGAGCACGTAGTTCAGGTTCGACACGAAGAACATCAGCGGCTGCATCATCCCGCTGTTGAACTGCGCCTTGAACCCGGCCTCGTAGAGCGCGTCGTTCTGCTCGGCGAACGCCTTCGCCGACTCCTCCTGACGCCCGAACACCTTCACCAGGGTGTGGCCGGTGTACATCTCCTCGATGTGCGCGTTCAGCTTGCCGGTGGTCTTCCACTGCTGCACGAACTGCGGCTGCGACCGCTTGCCGACCCGCGTCGCGATCAGGAACGACAGCGGCACCGTCACCAGCGCGACCAGCGCGAGCAGCGGCGAGATCCAGAACATCATCACCAGCACGCCGATGATGGTGAGCAGCGAGTTGATGAGCTGGCCCATCGTCTGCTGCAGCGTCTGGCCGATGTTGTCGATGTCGTTCGTGGCGCGGCTGAGGACCTCACCGCGCTGCCGCTTGTCGAAGTACGACAGCGGAAGGCGCGACAGCTTCGCCTGGATGTCCTCGCGCATCCGGAAGACGGTCTTGTTGAGCGCCCGGTTCGACAGCCGCGTCGCCACGGCCATCAGGAGACCGGCCCCCAGGAACGTACAGAGGGCGAGTCCCAGCACGGAGCCCACGGCGTCGAAGTCGATGCCCTGGCCGGGCGTGAAGTCGATCCCGGAGAGCATGTCGGCGATCCCGGAGTCACCCTTGGCCCGCATCCCCGCGATGACCTGCGCCTTGCTGCTCCCGGACGGCATCTCACGCCCGATGATGCCCGCGAAGACCAGGTCGGTCGCCCGGCCCAGGATCTTCGGGCCCAGCACCGACAGGCCCACACTCAGGACGGCGCACGCGACCATCGCGTACATCGTCGTCTTCTCGGGCTTGAACTGCCTGATGAGCCGCTTGCCCGAGCCCTTGAAGTCCATCGAACGCTGGTCGGGGCCGCCCCCGGCCATCATCCGCCCGCCTGGCCCCGCCATCAGGCCGCCTCCGCTTCCGTCAGCTGGGAGAGAACGATCTCCCGGTACGTCTCATTGCCGGCCATCAGTTCGTGATGGGTGCCCGTGCCCACGACATGACCCTCGTCGAGGACCACGATGCGGTCCGCGTCGCGGATGGTGGAGACCCGCTGGGCCACGATCACCACGGTCGCCTCGGCGGTCTCGTGCCCCAGCGCGGCCCGCAGCGCGGCGTCCGTCGCGTAGTCGAGCGCGGAGAACGAGTCGTCGAAGAGATAGATCTCGGGCCGCTGCACCAGCGTCCGCGCGATCGCGAGCCGCTGGCGCTGACCGCCGGACACATTGGTGCCGCCCTGCGCGATGGGGGAGTCGAGCCCGTTCTCCAGCTTCTCCACGAAGTCCTTGGCCTGCGCCACTTCCAGGGCGTGCCACAGGTCCTCGTCACTCGCGTTCGGATCGCCGTACCGCAGATTCGTCGCGACGGTCCCCGCGAAGAGGTACGGCTTCTGCGGCACGAGCCCGACGGTCCTGGCGAGGACCGCCGGCTCGATGGTGCGCACGTCGACGCCGTCCACCAGGACCTCGCCGTCGGTCGCGTCGAACAGCCGCGGCACCAGGCCGAGGAGGGTGGACTTGCCGCTGCCGGTCGAGCCGATGACGGCGGTCGTCTCACCGGGGCGCGCGGTGACCTGGATGGCCTTGAGCACGGGTTCCTCGGCACCCGGGTAGCGGAAGCCCGCGTCCCGGATCTCCAGATGACCGTGGCTGCGCAGCTCCCGCACCGGCGCGGACGGCGGCACGACGCTGGACTCGGTGGAGAGGACCTCCTGGATGCGCTCGGCACAGACCTCGGCGCGCGGCACCATCATGAACATGAAGGTGGCCATCATGACGCTCATCACGATCTGCATCAGATAGGCGAGGAACGCGGTGAGCGCGCCGATCTGCATGCCGCCGCTGTCGATGCGGTGCGCGCCGAACCAGACGACGGCGATCGACGAGATGTTCACCACGGTCATGACGATCGGGAACATCAGCGCGAGGAGCTTGCCGGTGCCGAGGGAGACCGCGGTCAGATCGGAGTTGGCCTCGCGGAAGCGCTCCTTCTCGTAGCCGTCGCGCACGAAGGCGCGGATGACGCGGTTACCCGTGATCTGCTCGCGCAGCACCCGGTTCACCGTGTCGAGCCGCACCTGCATGGTGCGGAACAGCGGGCGCAGGCGGCGCACGATCAGGCTGACGCTGATCCCGAGGACCGGCACCACGGCGAGCAGCACGCCCGACAGGGGAACGTCCTGGCCCAGTGCCATGACGATGCCGCCGACGCACATGATCGGCGCCGACACCATCAGCGTGAACGTCATGAGCGTGAGCATCTGGATCTGCTGCACGTCGTTCGTCGTGCGGGTGATCAGGGACGGCGCCCCGAACTGGCCCATCTCGCGCGCCGAGAAGGACTGCACGCGGTCGAACACGGAGGCCCGGACGTCCCGTCCGAGCGCGGACGCGGTGCGCGCGCCGTAGTACACGGCGCCGATGTTGCAGACCATCTGGACCACGGTGATCGCGATCATGATGGCGCCGAAGGCCAGGATGTAGCCCGTGTCCCCCTTCACGACACCGTTGTCAATGATGTCCGCGTTGAGGGTGGGCAGATAGAGCGAGGCGCAGGTCTGCAGAAACTGCAGCAGTACCAGCACGCCGATGGGTTTCTTGTACGGACCGAGGTAGGTCCGCAGGAGTCGTATGAGCACGCTCGGTCTCTCGAAGTCGGCCGTCATGAGGGGTCAGTGGTGCACGACCCCCATCGTCCGACACTCCACCCGCGTTACCTCAACCCATTTAGCCAAGAGCACGCCAAGAAACCCATGCGGAGCGGGACGAAACGCTCACGCCCCCACGGAATCGAACGCTCCGGGGTGGGTCTGCTCCCGTACGGCGGTGAACTGCTGGCGCACCGCCTGCCCGACGGGCAGCTCCTCGCCCGGCTCCAGAACCTGCGCGGCCGCGCCCTGCCACTGCGGCAGCTGACCGCTCAGCGCCCACGCCGCCTGCCGCGCCGCACCCAGCGCCGCGTAGTCCGCGGGCTGCGGCACCACGACCTGCGTCCCGAACAGCATCGGCGCCGCGGCCTGCACCGCCGGCAGCTCGGCCGCCGCCCCGAGCAGGAACACCCGCCGCACCTCGACCCCACGCGCCCGCAGGACGTCCATGGCGTCCGCGAGCCCGCACAGCATGCCCTCGAACGCGGCCCGCGCGAGATGCTCCGGCTTCATCGACTCCCGCCGCAGCCCGCTCAGGGTGCCCGCGGTGTGCGGCAGGTTCGGCGTCTTCTCGCCCTCCAGGTACGGCAGCATGACCAGCCCGTGCGAACCGGGGGTCGACTTCATCGCCAGGCCGGACAGCTCCTCGATCCCGGAGAGCCCGAGCATGTCGGCCGTACCGCGCAGGGTCCGCACCGCATTGAGCGTGTGGACGACGGGCAGATGCATGCCGGTCGCGTCGGCGAGCGAGGTGATCGTCCCGGACGGATCGACGAGCGCCTCGTGGTGCACCGCCATGACCGACCCCGAGGCGCCGAGTGACACCACGGCGTCGCCCTGCCGCACCCCGAGCCCGAACGCCGCGGCCATCGTCTCGCCCGTACCGGCAGAGATGATCAGCCCCTCCGGAGTGGTGCCCGCCGCGTCCCCGGGGCCGAGCACCTCCGGCAGCATCGCCTGGTGCCCGAGCGCCAGCTCGACCAGGTCGGGGCGGTACGAGCCGCTCGCCGCCGACCAGTAGCCGGTGCCCGAGGCGCCGCCCCGGTCGGTGGTGCGCCGCGAGGGCCGGCCGAGGAGCTGCCACACGAGCCAGTCGTGGGCCTGGAGCACGAGCGCGACCCGCTGCGCGGCCTCCGGCTCGTGCCTCGCCAGCCACCGCAGCTTCGTCACCGGATGGGCGGCTTGCGGCACACACCCGACGGCCTGCGCCCACGCCTCGCGTCCGCCCAGCCGGTCGATGAGATCCGCGGCCGAGGCCTGCGTCCGCTTGTCGCCCCCCGGCATCGCGGGCCGCACGGTGTTGCCGTGCGCGTCCAGCGGCACCAGCGCGTTCTGCTGCGTGGAGACCCCGATGGCCTGCACGCCTTCGAGCAGCCCGCCGCCCGCGGCCTCGCCGAGTGAGAGGAGCCACGCCTGTGGATCGACATCGGCGGGACGGCCGCCGCCCTCGGCGGATTCCAGCGGGTGCGGGGCATAGCCCTGCTTGAGCACGGCACCGGAGTCCGCGTCACAGACCACGATCCGAGTGAAATCGGGCGAACTGTCCAGCCCGGCGACTATCCCCATGACTGAATTCTGCCGCACTCCGCGCAGGCCCCGTCCCGCGGGCCGGGGCAGGGCCGAAGACCCGCATTCTCCGGGCCCCGGGGCTCAGGTGTTGCTGGTGCCCCAGTCGTCCTCGAGGCCGTCGCCGCCCTGGCCGCGCTCCCGCAGCGAGCGCACCCGGCCGGCCACCGAGTCGGGGACCCGGCTCTCGACCTTCTCGCCCACAGAGTGCATCGCCTTGCCCGCGAAGTGACGCGTCTGCTGGGCCGCCGACTCCGCCGTGTTCCGCACGGCGGGGTTCTGCGTGAACTCGCGGACGGACTTCTTCAGCTTCTCGTACCGCTCGCGTCCGGCCCGGGTCCCGAGCACGTATCCCAGGGCCAGACCGGCGACGAATGTGAGCCGGTAGCGCATGGCTGCCACCCTTCCCTTGTGATCACCGGGGGAACCGATTGGCGGAGCACCCCCCTGCTTGCGCTAATGTATGTGTCGCAGCGAGCGCACGCCCCCTGGCGAGTGCCCAGGTAGGTGCGTTCGATGCAACGAGACATTCCCCTGTAGCTCAATTGGCAGAGCAGCCGGCTGTTAACCGGCAGGTTACTGGTTCGAGTCCAGTCGGGGGAGCTCGATCTCCTGTAGCTCAATTGGCAGAGCAGCCGGCTGTTAACCGGCAGGTTACTGGTTCGAGTCCAGTCGGGAGAGCTGACGGACAAGACCCCCGGGGAACCCCCGGGGGTCTTCTCGTGTCGTGTTCTTCACCAGGTGGAACCGTCTGCGGGCGTGGCGAGGTCCTCTGCGGTGAGCAAGGCCGAGCATCCGGAGCAGGAGATCGTATGAGCGGCTATGCTGCGGCAGACGGCGCGCACACTTGTACGCGCCACGCCGTAACGGGGCGGTAGCTCAGCCGGTTAGAGCAGCGGACTCATAATCCGTCGGCCGTGGGTTCGAGTCCCACCCGCCCCACCAAGGTTTTCCGATGCAGGAACGTTTTAACCTGCGACACACCGGAGCATCCGTCGTTCGGCGGACGTGATTGCCCGTCAGGTAGACCGCCGGTCGCCGGTGCCGGCCCGAACGGCCGACGACCAAGCCGTTGGGCGCAACCTCCGTCGCCTGGCTCGGGGGGAAGCGCGAGCCGGTCGAGCGGGCCATCGATGACCGCGGCCCTCGGCGCCTCGAGCGCCGGGCAGGTGGGGCGCCCAGTGATCTGATTGCTCCGCCCCCTCGATCCCCCTCCGCTGCCTTTTCGACCCCCTTCGGCCCCGTCGGCCCGCGCGCAGGCCGGCCCGCTGCGTCGTGACTTCCCGGGCAACCCCGCAAGGGTTCGCTGCCGAGGCCCTGCACCTGCCCGGGAGGGGCGTCGCGCGCGGTAGGAGAGTGGCGGTAGGGGAGCGTCCGAAAGAACGGCGGGATCGGACGAGACGGCGCTCCCGCTCATCCACGGCGAGGGGCACCGTCGACGTCGAGGTCGCGGACGGCCGGGTCGCGAACGGCCCGGACACAGTAGACGTCGAGGTCGCGAACGGCCGGAGCGAACGGCCCGGCGTGCGTGGCGATGGCCGTGACCTCCGAAGGCACCCGGGACGCCAGGGGTGTGCTGGGGATCGCGAGGCCGCCGTCCTCGGGCGTGTCTGCCGGGCGTCGACGACCCTCGCCGCGACCGGCAGGGGGCGCGAGCGACTGCGCGACACGCGGGAATCTGCGACACGCCGTCGGAAGTCCGAGCAGTCGTCAGTGAGTCACCTGATAGGACTAACGAGATGTCAACTGCCCTGTGAATCAAGTCAGTTGAGAGTCGACGCGAGAGCCCCCGTCGACGGGCGCCGCCGCGGGCATACGGCCACTCGGATTATTTCTCGCATTTTCAGCACGTCTTATAAGCGACATATGGGGTGATCTCTGTATCTTCTTTCACAGAGCGGCTGTCCGGCCGATCTCTCCGAGAAGGAAGAAACTGACATGAGCAAGCGCTCCATTGCTGTCACCGCCGCCATTGCCGGCGCTGCAGCCCTCGCCGCCACCGGCATCAACTACGCCGCTGCTGCCGGCACGGAGGCCGCCCCGGCTGCTCCGGCTGTTCGTCAGGCGGCTGCTCCCGCGGCGGCGCCCCTCGGTGGCGACTCCGGCCAGGGCAAGGAGAAGGAAGACAACAACTACGGCGGCGGGGGCCGCCACTACGAGGGTCGGATCCAGTTCAACGAGCGGTCCTACTCGGCCCTCGGGGATGGCTGCATCACTGTGGTCAGCGGTCTGGGCTCGCGCAGCTTCAACGTCCGCAACGACAGCTGGAAGACTGTTGAGGTCTTCCGTGGTGCGACCTGCGACAACGGGTCTCCCATTGCCACGGTCGGACCGTGGAGCACCAGCAACAGCATCGTCCCCGCCCGCCACATCCGCGGCGGCGTGTTCGTCAAGAACGGCGTTGTGGGCAGCTTCCGTGTGGTCCACGACCGCCGCGGCGGCGGCTACGGCGGCGGCTACGGCAACGGCGGTGGCAAGGGCGGCTGGTAATACTGCCGCTGGTTAGTTGAGGCCCCGGCCCGCCGGAATCGGGCCGGGGCAATCAACAAAAGGTTATCCCAGCCGGGCACGCCGCGCCCGAGATGGCTGAATGTTCGTACGGATCACCTCACGTCCGTGCCTGCATCGCGGTGATCTCGGGCGCACCCATGGGCATGTCGCGCTTCGTCGACGGCATCCCGAGGTATGCCCGGTTCCTCGGGCTCGATCGAGCCCATTCCAAGTCGCGTCGGCTGTCGTCGGCCATGCTGCACATTCCGTATACGGACGGGGGTATACGAAACGGCGTCATGGCCGACCAGCCGAAAGAACCGCAATGGGTGGGATGCCGGCCGTGCACGGGCCGAGCGTTCACCAGGCCGCGGACCGCCTTGCTCCGTCGATCCGTGATGTCGAACCCGCCCCTTCGGACTTGAGGGATGCATGAAAATGCCGCAGAGATCGCTCACGAAAACGAAGACACCGGCCGCCGCAGCAATCTCGCAAAGACTTGAAGAGACCATCGAAAGCTCCGAGTACTGGGCAAGAAGGATGCCGCGCGAAGCCGTCCGCCTCGTGCGCAAGGAGCGCCTCTACGGCGTCGCCGCAGGAGGAGTCAGCCTCCTCACCGGCCTTCTGGCCTGGCCTGTGGTCGCCGAGTCCTCCGTGCTCACGGCGCAGGTTCTCATCTCCGGGCTGTCGGGCCTGGCGGCGCTGGCCATCGCCGCCCCCTACGCGAGCGGCCTGAGCGATCGTGGCGAGGACTCCGTCAAGCTGGGCAGCGCGTACGGGGAAATGCATCGCGAACTTCTGCGCGGCAGAGAGCAGATCGCCGCGGGATCCGCGGAGACCACGTCTCAACTGTCCGGGTTCTACCAACAGTTCGACTACATCGAGGAACGCAGAGATTCCCTCGGAATTCGGCCCATTCCTTCAAGGGTGAGCGTGTCCGGTGTTCCGTCGGCGGGCGAGGTCGGGGGTCGGGAGCGGGCCGTTCCGATCGCACAGAGCAGGTGC
Source organism: Streptomyces sp. NPDC107517 (assembly GCF_055582645.1). Classification (NCBI taxonomy): domain Bacteria; kingdom Bacillati; phylum Actinomycetota; class Actinomycetes; order Kitasatosporales; family Streptomycetaceae; genus Streptomyces; species Streptomyces sp. NPDC107517. The sequence continues at coordinate 52,528 of NZ_JBVJPM010000002.1, forward strand.
TCGAAGAGTTCGGAACCCGAGGCGCCGGTGGGTAGCGGTCGTACAGTGGTCGTGGATCAGGATGCGGTCGCCACGCTCATCTATCTCGTGGCGAATCAGTGGGCTTCGCAGAATCAGGATTCGGAAGCGGAGTTCGCTGGTCACCCGTCTTCGTCTCGGCCCGATATCTGCGGGCAGGGGTCTACGGGGCGCCTCGAAGAGCATTGGCAGCCCGCCTTGCCATTCGAATCCTCACGAGGTTCGGACCCCGGAAGGCCTGACGAAAGCCGCCTCACGGCAACGTCTCAAGCGCTTCTTTCGAAGCTGTCCGGTCCTGCGGGGCCGCTGCGACGATTCAGCCGTTCATGAAGGCGCGGCCGGGCACGCACGACGAGTGATGCGGGGGCCCGCGTGCGGCCGGCCAGGGGGGCCCGTCGCCGGATCAGGCCCCGCAGACGTCAGCCGATCGGCTGAGCGCAAGGGCCCGGCGAGCCCTTGCATCCGGCACACACAGGTGCTCGGCCCGGCTGAACCGAGCGGTGCGAGCGGCCTTGCGAGTCACCCTTTGACGAGGCAGTCCCGGGAGCTGTACCAGTAGGCGAACCCGCTTGGCGGGCAAGATACTTGGCGGCGTGCGGCCGGGACGGCCGGACGCCGCCGCACTCCGCCAGGCCTGCGGGCCGGCCGTTCCCCGACACCGGTCGGGGAACGGCCTCGGGCCACTGCCGATGTGTCCGGTCACGCGATCGGCGCAACGTTCCCGAGGGAGCCCACGGGCGGGATCGGCCGGCCCGTAGCACCGTTCGCCGTATGGACTCCACTCCGATAGTCGTGCACCCGCCCACCCCCACCGGGGGCCGACGGGTAGCAATCCAGGGGCACGTCGCCGGGATCGCCCGGAGTGATGCTGACCTCGTCGAACTCCTCTGTCAGGCCGGCGTGACGGTCCACAGCGCTCTCCTCGATGACGAGGCATGGGTGAAGTGGCGGGGAGGGCGAGCCCACCAGTACGCGGCGCGATGAACATCGTGGACTCGCCAAGAGCAAGCGGGTCTCCCCCGCCTCCTCAGTCATGCCTCTGCGCGCGTGCGGACGCGAGCCGCCCCATGCCGGAGAACGTAGGCTCCCGATGGTCTGCCTCGGCCGGCCTTCGCCGCCGAGCTCATCGGCGCCGGTCGGCGCACCCTGCTGATGGGTGCGTGGACTGCCCTGCGCGGGGACGTCCTTCGACGTTCGCGTGTCGCGGGGCCTCGGCCACGCCGGCCGTGCACAGCAGGAGTTGATCCCCCGAGGCGAAGTCGACCTGACGAGGGCGAGCCCGCCCGCCCGCGCACCGAGTCCCAGGGACGGTGCGCAGGTGGGCGGGCTCGCGTCGAACCCGGTCGCCGGAATCAGCCGGCCACCGGGGTGAGGGTCAGGGGCTGGACCTTGCCCTCCAGCATCGCGCCGAGGCCGAGGACCGCACAGATGTCAGGGCGTTCGGCGATATGGACCGGTACGCCCGTGGCGTCGCGCAGCATCTGGTCGAAACCGGGCAGCAGCGCGCTGCCGCCGACCATCATGATGCCGCGGTCGGCCAGGTCGGCCACCAGGTCGGGCGGGCAGTCCCGCAGGACCTTGCCGATGCCGTCGAGGACGGCGGTCAGCGGGGTGTGGATCGCGTGGCGCACGGCCGCCGTGTCGACCAGCACCGAGCGGGGCAGTCCCGTCGCCACGTCCCGGCCGTGGATCTCCGTCGACTCCGGGCCGTGCGGGGTGAGGCCATTGCCGCTGAGGGCGAGCTGCAGGGGACGTACGGACTGGGACGGGAGCATCAGTTCGTGGTGCTGGCGCAGGTGCTGGACCACCGCGTGGTCGATGGCGTCGCCGCCGACCGGGAGGCGCTCGGCGGTCACGATCGAGCCCAGGGAGAGGACGGCGATCTGCGTCGTGGCCGCACCGCACACGATGATCATCGTGGCTTCGGGGCGCTCCACGGGCAGGTCGCAGCCGACGGCGGCGGCGATGAGGGTGTCGACGAGTTCGACGCGGCGCGCCCCGAGCCCGACGAGGGTCTCGACGGCGGCGCGCTGCGCGAGCGGGTCGGCGTCGTGCGGGGTGCAGGCGGCGGCGCGCAGCCGGGGCTTGCGGCGCAGCGTGCGGCGCAGCTTCTCGCCGATGAGGTGGCGCAGCATGCGCTGGGCCATGTCGATGTCGACGACAGTGCCGCCGGAGACGGGGCGCATGACGCGGATGTAGTCGGGGGTGCGGCCCGTCATCTTCTCGGCGAGCTCACCGACCGCGATGAGTGCGCCGGTGCGGGTGTTGACGGCGGCGGCGCTCGGCTCGTCGACGACCAGGCCCGAGCCCTTCACGTACACCCGGGTCCGCGCGGCCCCCAGGTCGACGGCGAGATGGCAGCGGCGCAACTGCTCCAGACTGACGGTCATGGCAGATCCTCCCGAGAGCGCAGACCGTGACGGGTCGTCAAATGACGGCCCTCCTGAAATCCTGCGGCGGGGTGGCGCCGGGCGCGCGCTGGAATGAGCCGGGCGGGGTTCCGCCGGACGGGTGATCTTGCCGGGCGTTGTTAGCATCCCGTGTGACCAGCACCCCGTCCTCGCCGGACCAGGCAGACGCCCCCGAGACCCCTGCGATAACCGCTCCCGCACCGGTGAAGGGCGTCGCGCCGGGTGGTCGCCGCCGGATTCTCGCCGATCTCACCCCGCTGCGTATCTCCGTCGACTACCGGCGCCTGTGGGTCGGCAACACGGTGTCCTGGACGGGGCAGGCGATGACCGCGCTCGCGGTGTCCCTCCAGGTGTACGACATCACGCACTCCAGCTTCTCCGTGGGCCTGGTCGGCCTGTTCTCGCTGGTCCCGCTGATCGTCTTCGGCCTCTACGGGGGTGCCGTCGCGGACACGATGGACCGGCGCAAGCTCGGCCTCTACAGCGCGACCGGCTCGTGCGCGCTGTCCGTGGCCCTGGCCGTCGCGGCGCTCGCCGGCTACCACCGCGTCTGGCTGCTCTACGCGGTCGTGGCCCTCCAGGCGATGTGCGGGGCGCTCAACTCCCCGGCGCGCACCTCGATGATCCCTCGCCTCCTGCCGCCCGAGCACCTGCCGGCGGCGAACGCGCTCGGCTCCATGACGAGCACCGCCGGCAGCCTCATCGGCCCCATGCTGGGCGGCGTCGTGGTCGGCCTGTGGGGCTACCAGACGGCGTATCTGATCGACGCGGTCGCCTTCTCGGCGGCTCTGTACTCGATGTGGCGGTTGCCGGCGATGCTGCCGGACGTGCCGGAGGGCGAGCGGCGCAAGCGGGCGTCCGTGGTGGACGGCCTGCGGTTCCTGGCCGGGCGGCCCAACCTCCGGATGACCTTCTTCTCGGACATGTGCGCGATGGTCCTCGCGTATCCGCGGGCCCTGTACCCGGCCGTCGCGCTGCTCTGGTACGGCGGCGACGCGCGGACGACCGGCCTGCTCGTCGCTGCTCCGGCGGTGGGTGCGCTGCTGGGCGGGGTGTTCTCCGGCTGGCTGGGCCGCGTGCACCGCCACGGCCTGGCGATCGTCCTCGCCGTGTGCGCGTGGGGCCTCGCGATCGCCGCCTTCGGCCTCACCAGAAACCTCTGGCTCGGCCTCTTCTTCCTCGCGCTCGCCGGCTGCGCGGACACCGTCTCGATGGTGTTCCGCGGCACGATGCTCCAGGTCGCGGCCCCCGACGAGATGCGGGGCCGCCTCCAGGGCGTCTTCATCGTGGTCGTGGCGGGCGGCCCCCGCCTCGGCGACTTCGTCGCAGGCTCGACAGCCGACCTCGCGTCCCCCGCGGTGGCGATCACGGGCGGCGGCACGGCGTGCGCGGTGGCGGTCCTGCTGCTGGCCCTGAAGTGGCGCAAGTTCCTGAAGTACGACGCGAGGAAGCCGACGGCGTGAGGTCGGCCGGGGGCGGCCGAAGCGGCGGATCGCCGTCGCGGTGATGTGTGCCGGGCCGGTCTCGTGGGCGCGTCAGTGGTGGGTGGCGTCGAGCGGGTCCGTCAGGTGGTGGACCACGTGGCGGGTGCCGGCGTCGGGCGGGCGGCTGTGCGGCGGTTCGCGGCGTGCCCGATGAAGGGGAGGCCGGTCCTCCGGGCCGCCGTCGGTTCCGCGGGGGACGAGCCGATGAGTACGCCGTGCGGGGTGGGGGAGCCCGGCTGGTGCAGGGCGCGATGCAGGGCGTCCGGGTTCGGCATGGGGCGACGGGGGCCGTCGGGGCGGTTCACGCGTCGTCCGTGTCCGTGCGGTCCTTCGCCGACCAGGTGAGCTTCACCACCAGATGACCCTCGGCCGTGCCCTTGGCGATCACCGCGCCCGCTTCCGCGGACATCTTCACGCCGAACTCGATCTCCACGCCGTCCGGCTTGAGCGGCCCTTCGCGAAAGACCCGCAGCGCCGACTCGGCAGCCGAGCGTGCCCCGTCGAGCGCGGACTCGAACGTGCCGACCGCCTGCGCCGTGGGCAGGCCCCCGCGCGAGACGAGCCGCACCCCCGTCTCGTCGGACGCCTCGAAGACCACGGTCGTGTGGTCCTTGGTCTCGTACTCCACCAAACCGTCCATGCCGCCCCCGTGAAACCGGTCGAAACGTGTGGCACATGTCTGACGCCATTGTGGCCGAGGGGTGTTGACGCTGTCAGCCGCACGCGGACGCCGGCATCGGGACGACGTCAGGACCGTGTCCGGATCGCCCCCTGGCGGGAAGGTGCCAGGGCAGCTTCCCGCCAGGTCCCGTCAATGTCCCTGTAACAGTGCGCACTTCACACTCTTCGCAGCGCTCGGGTAACACCCCGACCCGAGGCTTACGAAGAGAGGCAACGATGACCATAGGACCAGCGAGACGGAGCGCGGCCCTGCTGTCGGCCGGGCTCGCGCTCGCGCTGCTTCCGGGCGGGCAGGCTGTCGCCGGTGACACCACCGCCCCGGCGGCCCGCGCCACCACGCCCGCCGCGCGCGCCGCGCACACAGTGACCCTGGTGACCGGCGACAAGGTGACCGTCACCGACCTCGGCGGCGAGAAGAAGGCCGTCACCGTCGACCGCGCGAAGGGCGCGACCGGGGCCGTCAGGACCCAGGTGAACGACGGGAACATCAGCGTCGTACCGGACGAGGCGCGCCCCTACCTGGCGGCCGGAACGCTGGACGCGCGGCTCTTCGACGTGAGTGAGCTGATACGTCAGGGGCTTGCCGACAACAAGGCCGATGCGACGCCGCTCATCGTGTCGTACGCGGGCAAGAGCGCCCGTTCCGCGGCGCGCACCCCGAAGGGCGCCGACCGGACCCGCGCTCTCGGCAGCATCGGCGGCGCCGCCCTGGACGCCGGCAAGGGCCGCACGTTCTGGAACGCCGTGACCGCCCCCGAGGGCAAGGACTTCGCCGACGGTATCGGCAAGATCTGGCTCGACGGCCGTGTCAAGGCCGACATGGCCGAGAGCAACGAGCAGATCGGTACCCCGAAGGCCTGGGAGGCCGGGCTCACCGGAAAGGGTGTCAAGGTCGCCGTCCTCGACACCGGGTACGACGCCACGCACCCCGACCTCGCGTCCCGCGTCACCGAGTCCAAGTCCTTCATCGAGGGCCAGGAGGTCGCGGACCGCAACGGCCACGGCACCCACGTGACCTCGACCGTGGGCGGCAGCGGCGCCGCCTCCGACGGCAAGGAGAAGGGCGTCGCCCCCGACGCGACCCTCGCCGTCGGCAAGGTCCTCAGCAACGAGGGCTCGGGCAGCGAGTCGCAGATCATCGCCGGTATGGAGTGGGCCGCCAAGGACATCCACGCCAAGGTCGTCTCCATGAGCCTCGGTTCGTCCGAGGCCAGCGACGGCACCGACCCGATGGCCGCCGCCGTGAACTCGCTGTCCGAGGAGACCGGCGCGCTCTTCGTCATCGCCGCGGGCAACTCCGGCGCCCCCGGCTCCATCGGCTCGCCGGGTGCCGCCGACTCCGCCCTCACCGTCGGCGCCGTCGACTCCGCCGACGAGGCCGCCTACTTCACCAGCAAGGGCCCCCGCTTCGGGGACAACGGGCTCAAGCCCGACCTGTCCGCGCCCGGCGTCGACATCCTCGCCGCCCGCTCCTCGCTGGTCTCCGGCAGCGGCCCCTACACCACCATGAGCGGTACGTCGATGGCGACGCCGCACGTCGCCGGTGTCGCCGCCCTGCTCGCCCAGAAGCACCCGGACTGGACGGGCGCGCAGCTCAAGGACGGGCTGATGTCGACGTCGAAGGAGCTCGCCGACTCCGCCTACGACCTGGGCTCGGGGCGCGTCAGCGTGCCCGACGCCGTGACCGCGGACATCACCGCGACCGGCAGCGCCGACCTCGGCTACTACAAGTGGCCGTACGAGAGCAACAAGCCGGTCACGAAGACGGTCACCTACAGCAACTCCTCCGACAGCGCGGTGGAGTTGACGCTGGCGGCGCAGGGCGCGCCCGACGGCGTCGTCTCGCTCGCCGACAGCAAGCTGACCGTCCCCGCGCACGGCACCGCCTCCACGACCGTGACCGGCGACGGCGCCAAGGCCGCGGTCGGGAACACCAGCGGGCACATCGTCGCGTCCGTGGCCGGCAAGCCCGTCGCGCACACCGCGTTCGGCCTGGTCAAGGAGGAGGAGCGGTACACGCTCACCGTCCATGTGAAGGACCGGGACGGCGCGGCGACGGCCGCGTATCTCGGCGTGCAGCAACTCGTCGGCAACACCGATCCGTTCCCCGCCACGGTCGGTGACTCCGGCACCCTCCAGCTGCGTCTGAAGCCCGGCTCGTACTACGTCGAGTCCTACCTCGACGTGCACGGCAGCCACGGCAAGGACTCCCTCGGGCTGGGCTACCTCGCGGACCCCGAGGTCAAGCTCGACCGGGACCGCGAGATCACCCTCGACGGGCGGCAGTTGAAGGAGATCAAGGCCGACGTCGGCCGGACCACCGAGACCCGCCACCTGCTCATGGAGGCCGACCGGAAGGCGGGCGGCGCCGACTACATGAGCGCGGTCCAGCTGCCCGTCAAGTACGACAGCATCTTCGCGGCCCCCACCCACAAGGTCACCGACGGGTCCTTCGAGTACCGCACCGTGTGGCGCCTCGGGAAGCCCTCGCTCCAGGTGGACGGCCTGCGTGAGGCGGTCGTCCAGCCCGGCGGCAGCCTCACCGAGGGCCGCAGCAGGCTCGCGCTCGTGGACGCCGGGGCCGGCGCGCCCGCCGACTACGCGGGCAGGGACGTGCGCGGCAAGGCCGTCCTCGTACGGCGCACCGACGCGCTCTCCCCGGCCGAGCTCGCCCAGGCCGCGCAGGACGCGGGCGCCAAGGCGCTGTTCGTCACCGACGACGCCGCGGGCCGGCTCAACGCCTGGTTCGGCACGGACGACGGCGACCGGCCGTTGCAGATCGCCACGGTCGACGCAGCGGACGGCGCGAAGCTCGCCGCGGACGCGAAGGCGGGCCGCAGCGTCACGATGACGGGCACCCGCAACACGCCCTGGGTGTACGACATCACCGACGAGCACAAGGGAGCCGTCCCGGGCGGCGACCTGACCTACCGGCCGGGCACGTCCGAACTCGCCGTCCTGGACGCCAAGTTCCACGCCGTGAAGCCCCAGGCCGGCGGCGAGTTCCGCTACTCGATCACCGACACCTTCCGTATCGGCCTCGGCTTCCTGGAGAAGATCGACTACCCGGCCGAGCGCACCGACTACGTCTCCACCGGCGCCGGCCAGAAGTGGCACGAGTCCGTCCAGACGGGCCCGACCGACCTGGAGCAGCGCAGCGGCCTGATCACGTACAAGGGCGGCACCCACAAGGAGCTCGACTGGTTCAAGCCGGTCTGGCACCCGTGGCTGGGCACCGGTCTCGGCTGGGGCCAGCAGCGCTCCGGCGACACCCTCCAGTTCAACGTGCCCGGCTGGGGCGACTCCGGTCCCGACCACACCGGGTTCGGCGACGTGTGGAGCGACAGCACCCAGACGCAGAACTCCGAGGTGTACGTCGACGGGGTGCTCAAGGACCGCAAGAAGAGCTCCGGCGTGTACGTGTGGGACGCCGACCCGGCCGAGCACACGTACAAGGTCGTCACCGACACGACGCTCGACCCCGAGCGCTGGAAGCTGGCCACGAAGGGCCACTCCGAGTGGACGTTCAAGTCCGCCGAGACCCCCGACGACCGGTGGACGTTCCTGCCGCTGCTCAACCTCGGCTTCGACGTCGACACCGACCTCGCGGGCAATGTCCGCGGCGGACACCGGGTCCCCGTCGGGATCAGCTCCGAGTACGTCAAGGGCGCCCCGGACACCGGGAGGATCGGCGGCGGCACCCTCGAGGTCTCGTACGACGACGGCAAGACCTGGACGAAGGTCACCCTCGACGGGCACGGCGCGTCCTGGAAGGGCACGCTGAAGGTGCCGGGCGACGCGGAGTACGTGTCGCTGCGCGCCTCGGCGAGCGACGACCGGGGCGGCAAGGTCACCCAGGAGATCATCCGCGCGGTGGGGGTCAAGTAGCCCTGTCTGCACGAGTGTTCTGACCTGTAGGGATGTACCGGCCGAAGGCCCGGTGCGGCAGCCTGCCGCACCGGGCCTTCGCATGCGCGCACCGGGCCTTCGCGAGCGTCTCAGCCGGTCCAGGCGTCCACTCCGTGATACGCATTGTCCGCGATGCGGGAACGCCCTTGTGGGCGCGCGGTGGCCGCGGGCAGGATGCGGGCATGGCTCCGGTACTCGTCTCGCGCCGCCACGTGGATCTTCTGCGTGTGTCGACGATGCTCTGTCCGGCCGCGCCCGGCGCCGACGCCCTTTCCTGAGGCCGCGCCCGGGAGGCGTCCCCTCGCCCGGCCCGCCCGCGTCCCGTGTCCTGAAGGCCGGTTCGATGCCGCAGTAGTCCACGCCCCGCGCGATTCCCGAGGTGTCGTCATGCCCGAGAACCATCCTCTGCTGCACTGGTACCTGCCGGCCCGCCGGCCGGCCGACATCGACTCGCTGGCTCCCACGGCCCTGGCCGCGGAGCGCGCCGGGTTCGACTCGCTCGCGATCCCGGCCGGCGGCCCCGACCCGTGGGCGCTCGCGTCCGGACTCTGTCGTCTCACCGAGCGGATCGGCTTCCTCGTCGCCCTGCCCGCAGGGAGCGCGGGCCCCACCGTCATCGCCCAACAGGCCGACGCCTTCCGCCGGTTCGCGGGCGGCCGCCTGAGGCTCGATGTCGGCGCGCACGGCGCCGGGCTGACCCACGACCAGCGCTACGGGCGCACCGACGAGGTGATGGCCGTCGTGCGCGACCTGCTCGACGGGCGGCGCATCGACTTCCAGGGGGAGCATGTGCAGGTCGAGGGCGCCCGGTTGAGCGACCCGGCCGTCGAGCATCCGGTGCCGCTCTACTTCGGGGGCGAGTCCCCGGACGCCGACGGCATCGCGGCCCGGCGGGCCGATGTGCGGCTGGTGAGGAGCGCGCCGCCCGCTGTCGTCGCGGAGCGCGTCGCCCGCTCGCGGGACAGGAATCCGCGGCTGCGGTACGGGCTCCGCCTGCGCCTGGTGGGCCGAAGCGAGGCGTCCGAGGCGCGGGACGCGGCGGACCGGATCCTGGACGACGGCCGGAGCGGGCCGGCGCAGGACGCGGTCGTCGGTACGTACGACGAGGTGGCGCGGCGGCTGTTCGCCTACCGGCGGCTCGGCATCGACGAGTTCGTCCTCCACGGCTGTCCGTCCCCCGGCGAGCCGGCCCGCGTCGCCGGTGAGATCCTTCCGCGGCTGCGTGCCCTCACGGACGCGGCCGAGGTCTGCGGAGCGTGACGCGCGGCGGCGCCGCCTCCCCGTGGGACCGGGGGAGACGGCGCCGCCGTGTCGACTCCGTGTGACCTGTGCGGGTCGGCGTCAGACGAGCCAGCCGACGAAGTGGACGAGGCCGGCGAGGATGTCGGTGATCAGGTTCATGGTGGCGCGTTCTCCTAGCGGTGTTGCCTGTGTGGGACCAACTCCCCGGCCACGCATGGGACATGGGCCGGGTTGGCAATCACGGTCTGCAGCCCGTTGCTTGCGCACCGTAAGCATCGTTGGTCACCGACGCCTCAGGCAATTCCTGGCGGAACGATCACCTGTTCAAGGGAACAACTGCTCCCCTGTTCGTATTTTCGAGACATCGCGAGGTCGCAGGGGTCGCTCAAGAGGCCCGCTCAAAGGGCCACTTGACGGGTCGCTCACGAAGCCGTCCCCGCGATCCCGCGCACCACGCCGAGCTCCACCAGGTCCTGCGGCCTGAGCTGGAGTTGGTCGGCCGTCGCGTCCGTCTCGTCCGGGTCGCGCTTGAGGATCGCGGTGGCGAGTTCGGGCGCGATCACGGAGAAGTAGCTGTCCGGCGTCGCCCAGGTGTTCTCCGGCGCCGCCAGGGCGAGTGCCCCGCCCGAGCCGCCCTCGCCCACGACCAGCGTGGTGACCGGGACCGGCGACGCGGCGAGCGCCGTGAACAGGTCCGCGATGGCGGCGCCCGCCCCCGACCGCTCCGCCTCCGCGTCGTTGGCCGCACCCGGCGTGTCCACCAGAGTCAGCACGGGCACACCGAGCCGCCCGGCCAGGCGCACCAGTCGCGCCGCCGTCCGGTAGCCGGCCGGCCGTGTCGCCGTACCCAGCTGTGCGGCGTACGCGACCGTCCTGCCGTCCCGCGCGCTCTCCCCGAACCCGCACAGCACACCGTCGTCGGTGCCGCCGCAGCGGTCGCCGCGGACCGTGACACGCGACGTGAAGTACGCGTCCAAGTACGCGTCGGCGCGTGGCCGTTCGGGGGCGCGGGCGCGGCGCACCGCGTCGCGGCCCGTGGCGGGCAGGTCGCCGCGGCCGAGGGCGTACGGGACCGGGGCGGGGTCGTCGGACGGGCGCGTGAGCAGGCGCAGCCACCCGGCGAGGGTCCCCGGCAGGTCGTCGGGGCGCACCACCGCGTCGACCGCGCCCGCGGCGAACTGGCCGCGTGCCGAGTACGCCGCCGGGTCCGCGTCCGCGGGTCTGACCCGCGAGCCCGCGAAGCCCACCTGCGCCGAGTCGAGCGCCAGGATCACATCGGCGCCCGCGCCGAGCGTCGCCCAGCCGCCGCCCGTCGTCGGGTCGCGCAGGACCGCCACCTGCGCAAGCCCGGCCTCCCGCGTGAGCGCCGACTGCCGTGCCACGCGCTGGAGCTGGACCAGCGCCCGCATGCCCTCCTGCATCCGGCTGCCGCCCGTCGCGACCAGCGGCACGACGGGGAGCCGGTGTGCGCGGGCGAAGGCGTACGCGGCCGCTATGCGGTCGCCGGTGCGCTCCCCGAGCGAGCCCCCGAGGAAACCGAACTCGAAGGAGACCACTACGGCCCTGGTCCCGCCGACCGACGCCGTCCCGCACACCACGGACTCGGCCTCGCCGGTGCGGGCGGTGGCCCGGGCCCGCGCCGCGTCGTAGCCCTCCCAGGAGAGCGGCCCGTCGGGCGCGTACGTGCCGTCGGGGGCGGGCAGCTCGGTGAAGGTGCCGGGGTCGGTGACGGCGGCGAGCGCCTCGCGGGCGGAGAGCCGCACGGCGTCAGCCACGGGGCAGCGCCCGCTTCATGATCTTGCCCATGTCGTTGCGCGGCATCGCCTCCAGGTAGCGCACCACGCGCGGGCGCTTGTGCGGGGCGAGCCGGTCGGCGACATGGGAGGCCAGCTCGTCGGCGGCCGGGGGCTGTTCGGCGTCGGCCGGGACGATCCAGGCCACGATGCGCTCGCCGAGGTCGTCGTCGGGCTCGCCGGTGACGGCGGCCTCGCTCACCCCGGGGTGTTCGAGCAGCGCGTTCTCGATCTCGCCCGCGCCGATCTTGTAGCCGCCGCTCTTGATGAGGTCGGTGGCCTTGCGGCCCACGATGCGGACATAGCCGTCCGGGTCGCGGACCGCCATGTCGCCGGTGCGGAACCAGCCGCCCTCGGCGAACGCGCCGGCCGTCGCGTCGGGCCGGTTCAGGTACTCCGTGAAGAGGTTGGGGCCCCTGACCTGGATCTCGCCGACCGCCTCCGGGTCGCCGGCCGGGATCTCCGTGACGCCGTCGTCCTCCACGAGCCGCACCGAGACTCCCGGCAGCGGCACGCCGACCGTGCCCGCCCGTGCCTCGCCGTCCGCGCGCACGCTCGTGTTCATCAGGGTCTCGGTCATCCCGTACCGCTCGATGACGCGGCGGCCCGCCGCGGCGGCGATCCGCTCGTGGTCGTGCACGGGCAGCGCCGCGGAACCGGACACCAGGAGCCGCGCCCCCGAAAGGGCCTTCGCCAGCTCCGGCTCGGCGGGCAGCGCCTCGGCGATGCGGTGGTACATCGTCGGCACCCCGAACAGCATGGTCGCCCCGCTGCCGAGTTCGCGCGCCACGCCCTCCGTGCTGAACCGGCCCAGGTGGCGCACCGATCCACCGCGGCGCAGCGGGCCGAGGATGCCCAGGATGAGGCCGTGCACATGGAACAGCGGCAGGCCGTGCACGAGGACGTCGTCGCCGGTCCACTCCCAGGCGTCCTGGAGCGCGTCCAGGGTCGAGGTGACCGCGCGGCGCGGCAGGACCGCGCCCTTGGGCGGGCCCGTGGTGCCGGAGGTGTAGACGACGAACGCGGGCGCCGAGGCGTCCGGCTCGGGCCGTTCGAGGGCCGGACCCGACGCGTCCACATCGATGCCGACGAACCTCAGGTCGCCGAGCGCGTCCGGGAGTTCGGTCCCCGGTGCGGCGAGCGCGACGTCCGGGGCGCTGTCGGCCACGATGTGCGCCAGCTCGCCGCCGCCCGACTTCGGGTTGAGCGGTACGGCGGGCACGCCCGCGAGCAGCGCCGCGACAACGCCGACGGCGGTTTCCAGGGTGGGCGTCGCCCACACGGCGGCCCGGCTCGCGCCGTCGAGGCGCGCGGCCAGGGCGCCGGCCGCCGAGGCCAGCTCCCCGTAGGTGAGGGAGCGGTCGCCGAAGCGCAGGGCGGGGCGGTCGGGGTCGTGGGCCAGGGCGGGGAAGAGCAGGGACACGGGTGGCGCTCCTAGCGGCGGTCGACAGTGACGGCAGTGGCCAAGTGGCTGAACCAATGTGGGGGTGGCGTCGCCCGTACGTCAAGGACGTGCCGAAAGATTGGTTCAGCCACTGGGCCATTTGTCGGGACCGCTGTTACGCTGCGGAACCCCAGGGAGGAGGGCCCCATGACCGACGCACTGCGGCCGATGACGGCCAGGCCGCGCCTGTACGAGCAGGTCCTCGACCGGCTGCGCGCCTACGTCGCCGAGGGCGGCCTGCGCGCCGGTGACCGACTCCCGCCAGAGCGCGACCTGGCCGCCCGCCTCGGCGTGAGCCGCGCCTCCGTGAAGCAGGCCATCACCGTCCTGGAGGTCCAGGGCCTGGTGGAGGCCCGGCACGGCGGCGGCACGTACCTCATGCGCGACAGCCTCGACGCGGAGCCCGTCGAGCACATGGTGGAGCGCAGACGCCGGCTGCCCGACGTCCTGGAGGCGCGCGAGGCGCTGGAGACCAAGCTCGCCGAGCTGGCCGCCGAACGCCGCACCGACGAGGACCTCGCGGCCCTGCACGCGGCGCTCGACCGCATGGCGGCCGACATCGAGGACGGCGGGCACGGCGTCGAGGGCGACCGGCTCTTCCACGCGGCCGTCACCGTGGCCGCCCACAGCGCGCTTCTCGCCGAGTTCATGCGGACCATCGCCGACCAGGTCACCGAGTCACGCACCGAGTCCCTGCGCCAGCCGCGCCGCCCGGCCCGCTCCCTCGCCCAGCACCGGGCGATCCTCGAAGCGATCGAGACGAGCCGGCCGGCACAGGCCGCGGCGGCGATGCGCCGCCACGTACGGACGGTGGCGAAGGTACGGCTCCTGGACTGGGACCCGGACGAGGGCGAGTAGCCGGCCCCGGCAAGGACGCCCGCAAGGACACCCGTAAGGCCCCCTGCAAAGACCCCCGCAATGGGGCTGCTGACCGGCCGGCGTCAGCCGGTGAGGGTCCAGCGCTGGAGCAGTCCGTAGGTGAACTCCGCTTTGACCTCCCGAAGCGTCCCCTCCGTGTCAGGCGCCGTGAAGGCGAGACCCCAGCGCGTGGGCGCCGAGCCCTCCAGCGGGCGGGCCGGAGGGAACGCCTGTGACACCTCGTCCACGGTGCAGGACCAGGGCACGAGGACGTCGAGGGTGCGGAGCGCGGGCGCGGGTGCGCCGGGGGCCCGCACCAGCCACTCGTTCCACACCGCGCCGTTCGGACCGGCCAGCGCCTCGAAGAGCAGACCGGGCCAGAGCGGCACGCTCCATTGCAGGGACTCGCACGTCAGGTCGCCGATGCGCCGGGTGACGGTGTGCTCGGGGGCGCCGAGGAGCGAGCGGTACAGGGACCGTGTGGCGAGCGGGCCTCTCACATGGCGCCTGGCCTGGTAGCGACGGTTCGCCTCCCGCATCTGTGCCACCGTCGCGCCGAGTTGCCGGCGCGCGTCCTCCACGAGGTCCGGGTTGTGGTCGGCCATGCGGCGCAGCAGGACCAGCTGGAAGTCGGTGACCGTGAAGGGCTCGCCGGTGGGGGCGGGCGTGCGTCGCGCTGCCATACGGTCCATGGTCGCGCACGGCGGCCGCGCCGTCAGGGCGACATCCGATCGAGCAGCCGCTCGTGCTCGTCCTCCGGGACCTGCTCGCCCGACGAGGGCAGGAGCTGGGGGATGCCGTCGACGATCGGGTAGCGGCGCCGCAGCCGGGGGTTGTAGAGCGCCTCACCCGGCAGAAGGGCGTCGTCATCGGGTGGGAGGAGGTGCAGCGGCCCCTTGTCGAGCGGGCAGGCCAGGATCCTCAGCAGCGGGTCATCGGGCTTCACGGTCGGTCAACTCCTTGGCGGGCGAGGGTGTTCGGGGCGGCGGGTCGTCGTGCTTCGGCATGAGGAGCAGTACGGACACGGCGAGGAGCGTGCCGGTCAGGCGCAGCGCGAGCGGCACCGGTTCGCGCGGCAGTGACTCACCGAACGCGAGCGTGCCGAGCACGGCCGTGAACAGGCACGTCACCGTCGAGCACACCGGCACGATCAGCGAGGCGCGGCACCGCTGGAGCGCCGCCTGCGACATGACGAGCCCGAACCCGCCCGTGCACAGCAGGAGATAGGGGTAGGGCGAGGTCAGCAGGTGCAGCACGGCGGTGCCGAGCCGGTCCGTGGTCAGATACCCGGCGACCCCCTTGATGGCCAGCGAGCTCACGCCGTAGAGCAGGCCCACCGCGACCCCGTACGCGACGCCGGCCGTCGGGAGGCGGTGCCGGCGGCGCGTCCTGCGCTCGGCGAGGCCGTACAGGAGCAGCCCCGCCGCGAGCGTCGGCACGCACACCCCGAGGATCAGCGCGGCGGGTGCGCCCTTGCCGACCGTGTCGCTGCCCTGGCGCAGTGACAGGACGACCATGAGGAGCGCGGCGAGGATCGCCCCGATCGCGTACCGCTCCCGGCCCGTCGTCCGCTCCCCGAGGAGCGCCGAGGACAGGAGCAGCAGGAGGACGAGGCCGGAGACGAAGACGGCCTGCGCGGCGGCGATGGGAAGCGTTCTGTAGACGGCGAGCTGAGCCCCGAAACCGGCTGCCAGGGCCAGGGAGCCGCCGAGCCAGAGGGGACTGCCGACGACGAGGCGCACCAGGCGGGCCGGGCGGCGCACGCTGAGCTGCGGCAGCGCGGCGAGCGCCCGTTTCTCCAGGACGAACCCGGTGCTGTAGAGGACGTTCGCGAGGAGCGCCGCGCCGACGCCCCACCACATGGCGGTCATCCCGCTCACGTCTTCCTGGCGTGCAGCAGGAGGATCGACGCGAGGGACGGCGCCGCGCAGGCGAGCCGGTCCAGGGGGCGCAGCGGGCGCGGCACTCCGTGGAAGGGCGCGCCCGTGACCCGTACGACGTCGAAGCCCGCCGCTGCCACGAACGAGCGCAGCGCGCGGGCCGTGTACAGCCGCAGATGGCCCACGACCTCGCTGCCCGGGCGGCCGTGCACCGCGCGCAGGCTGACCTCGGAGAAGACGGGCTGCACACCGGCGAGGAGCAGGGCGCGGTTGTACCAGGCGGCGAGGTTCGGCGTGGACAGCATGAGATGGCCGCCGGGGCGCAGGACCCGGCGGATCTCGTCGAGCGCGGCATCGGGGTCGACGAGGTGCTCGATCACCTCGCTGAACAGGACGGCGTCGGCGGAGCCCGCCGCGAACGGCAGCCCGCTCGCGGTGAGTTCACCGCGCACCACGTCCGGGATCCGGGCTCTGGCCCGCTTGAGGGCGTCCTGCGACCAGTCGACGCCGACGATGCGGTGGCCCGCGAGGAGCGGCGCCGCGGTGGCCGCGGCCTGCCCGTCGCCGCAGCCGATGTCGACGACCGTGGCGGGGAAGGGCGCGGGCCTGCCGAGCGCGGTGGCGAGCGCGCGGGCCTGGCGGTGGGAGCGCTGTTCGCCGGAGGCGACCGGGGTCGCCGGGTCCTCGTAGAAGTCCCGCAGCCCCGGCGGGGCGGACGTGGTGGTCATGGTGTCGCCTCCTGCGTCGCGTGCAGGTAGTGCTCGAACAGGTCGAGGAGACGCTCGCCGTCGTCCGGTCCGAGCAGGGCGCGCGACCAGCGCAGCGCGAGGTGCAGCCGGCCCGCCGTGGACGCGGTCGTCACGGTCAGGCCGCGCGGCATGCGCGCGGGGGCCGAGAACCAGACGGCGCGGGCGCGGCCCGCGTCACCGAAGTCGAGCGGGTAGGGGACGCGGCCGATGTTGCTGAGCAGCGTGGTCGACGTCCAGGGCGCGGCGGCCCTGCGCAGCCCGCGCGTGACCGCGGCGCGCCAGGCGACCGGGGCGAGCGGGGCGGTGAGGAGGGCGGCGCCGTGGCCGAGCTGGGGCCGGTCGAGGGCCTTGAGCGCGCGGGTGCGGACCGAGGTGCGGTGCAGCAGGAGCGGGATGCCCGTGGGCGCCAGCTCCTGTGGTTCGAAGGTGACGTCGACGAGCCGTGTGCCGTTGCCGATCGGCATGTCCGCGCCGCGGGGCCGGTCGTCCACCGGCATCGTGATGCGCAGGGGGCGCGGGCGCGCGCCGTGCTCCCTGTTCCAGTGCGTGATCATCAGGGCGGTGGCGGCCATGAGCTGGTCGTTGACGGTGTACGGGGCGCCGGCGGGCCGGTGCGGCACGGGCAGGTCCGCGACGAGGAGGCCGTTGCCGGGCGCGAGGGGCGACGAGGGATCGGGGGTGCCGGGGGCGACGCGGGCGGGCGGGGTCCACGGCGAGGGCCCGCGCAGGGCGGGCCCCGGCGCCCCGGGCGGCGCCCGGTGCGGCGCGGGCGTGCCGGGGGCGTCGTCGTGACCCCCGTAGATCTCGGCCGCCGTCGCGAGAACGCGCAGACAGGCCGGGCCGTCCAGTGCGGTGTGGTTGATGGTGAGGAAGAGGACCGCGGCGCCGTCCTCCCGCTCCCGCACGACCTCCAGACGGATCGGCGGCGACGCGGTCAGCGGCGGGGCGTGCGTCAACGCCCGCGCCCTCGCGTCCTTGAGCGCGTCCGGCCCCGGCGGCGGGAAGGCGACCACGTCCACATCGGGGCCACGGGTCAGCTCCCACTCGTAGCGCCGCCGGTACCAGGGCCCCGCGGCCTCCCGCATCAGGATGCGCGGATGGCGGCGCAGCGCCTCGGCGAACGCGGCCCTCAGGCGTACGGGGTCCGGAGCGCCCGGCAGGTGGACCTCGATGTGGACGGTCTCCGGCTCCTCGTCCTGGAGACAGTGCCGGGCGACCTCGTCGACCACGGGGAACGGGACGCGCCGCGGCGCGGGCGGGGCCGGAACGCTCATGCTTCGCCTTCCTGCGACGGGCCGGCCGCGGTGTCCGGCAGCCTGCGGGTGGTCGCCAGCGCGGCGAACAGGGCGACCAGCGCCAGGAGTTGGGCCACCGGGCCGAACGCGCCGGCGGACGACCGGGACGGCTCCCCGGCCCCCGCCGCGGCGGCGACGCCCGCGCCCGCCATCGCCAGGAACGCGATCGGGACGAGGAGTGCGTGCCGCCGCCACGCCACGAGCGCGAGCGCCGGGACGAGCAGCGCGAGCGGGCCGGCGATCACCGCGCCGACGAGGGTGAGCGCCACCGTGCCGAGCAGCAGCCCGGGCGGCGGGGCGGGCGGCGTCACGTCTGTGGTCGTCGCGCGCCGCCGGAACAGGGTGATCCCGGCGAGTGCGAGCACGCCCGCGGCCCCGCCGGACAGCCCCGCCTCGTACGTCCGCGCCGGCTCGTAGCTCAGCTTCACGGTGCCGCCCGCGCCCTGGGGAACGAGGAAGCCCTGCTGCCAGCCGTCCAGGCGCAACGGCGTCAGTTCCTTCCCGTCGAGGGTCGCCTTCCAGCCGTCGTTCACGTTCTCGTACGTCGTCAGGTAGGTGGCGGGGCCGGAGCCGACGGTCACCTCCTTGCGGTCGCCGAGCCAGTCGCGGACACGCAGAGCGCGGCCGGCGGGCGGGGTGGTGGAGGGCGCGTCGGTGCGAGTGAGGGTGGCGTCGGTGAGACGGAGGGGGCCCTTGTCCCGTGGTGTCTCCAGGGTGTGGGTGCCGGCCGGGAGATCGAGCGACGCGGGGGCCTTTCCGCACAGGGTGACGGTGATCGGGCGGCGCTCCACCAGGTCCCTGACCGATCCCCGCGCACGCGTCGCGTACCGCGTCCCGTCGACGGTGACCTCGGGTCCCTTGCCGCAGGACAGGCTGAACGTGCGGGTCGGGGAGGGCTGCGGGGTGCGGTACCCGTCGAGCGCCGGGAGGTACGCCTCCGTCAGCCCCACCGGCAGTTGCAGATCGGCGTCCGCCACCGGGTTGTGGACGGTGAGGGGGGCCGTCGCGGTGACGGTGATGTCCAGTCGGTCCGTGGTGATCGGGTCGAAGCGGGCCACGCCGTTCTCGTCGACGCCCGCCACCGCCGCCCCGTCCGGCGAGCTGATCTCGATCTTCTCGGGCCGGGTGGAGAGGCCGCCCGCGGCGGCGAGCACGACCTCTCCCACCGGCTGCTTGTCCGGCCAGCGCAGATGGATGGTGGGCCGGTCGCCCGCGATCCATGCCGTGGTCAGGTCGCCGTCCGTGAGATTGCGCGCCGACAGATCGCCGCCGAGCGCGGACGTGGAGTCCGCGGTGGCCGTGATGCGGCGGCGCTGACCGGGCGCCACGTCGTAGAGGAGCTTGTCGAACGCGTCGCCCGGAGCGGGCCGCGCGCTCGCCCTGAGGGTGTACGTGCCGCCTTCGGCGGTCGTGAACCGGCGCCCCAGGTCAGGCTCCTCGGTGGTCGTGTGGAAGCTGAACTGCTGTGCGTCCGTGGAGTCCTGGGGAAGTCGCAGCAGCCGGGTCACCCGGACTCCGGGGATGCCGACGTCGGAGAAGCCCGCGCCCGCGAGCCCCGTGCGCCCGGTCTGCGCGTCCAGGATCGTGATCCGCAGCCAGCTGCTGTCTCCCTCGGGCGCCTTGACGGCCTGGCGCTTGCCGTTCGCCTGAAGGGTCGAGGTGACAGAGCCGGTCTCCGTCTGTACGCGGATCCGGGTCGGCGCGGCCCGGACCCCCTCCTGAGGCAGGGGAGTCACGTGAAGCGTGCCGGGCACGGGTGTCTTCGCGGAGAACGCGATCCGCAGCCACTGCCCGTCGGGTGTGCCCGGTGTGCCCTCCGCCCACGCCGTGTCCGGGTCCCCGTCGAACGCGTTCACCGGGTCGTACTGCGGCAGGTGGAACAGCCAGTTCCCGCTCGACGACGCCGTGACCTGCGCGGCGCCGCGCAGCACGGCGGTCGTCTGATGGCGGATCCCCTCGCTCGGCAGGATCTGCCGCGGTCTCGCCCCCGGGTCCTGCGTGCTGCCCGGGGAGTTCCGCTCGGTCGGCGTGTACGTGTACGAAGTGTTGGAGCCGACCAGACCGAAGCGGGTGTCCGCGCGGCGGAGCCCGTCACCGGCCGTGCGCAGCGCGGGTGTGCCGATGCCCGGGTGGTTGTCGCCGGCCAGGACGGTGGGCCGGCCGCGCATCCCGGGGTCGGCGGACAGCGGCAGGAGCGCCTCGGGGCCGCCGCTGACCTCCGCCGTGCCGGACACCGGCAGCAGGGCAGCCTGCCCGGGGCGCCGCGCGGAGCCGGGCGCGTAGATCTCCACCGCGCGTCGGCGCGGATAGAGCCCCTCGACCTGGAGCGGGGTGCCCTCGGCGATGCGCCCGCCGGTCGTGACGGTCCCGAACCCGGTGACGCGCCGGTACCCGGACTCCTCCAGGGTGCGCGCGACGGTCGCGGTCGGTACGTAGCCCAGCTGGTCGGGGTCGAGGTCGTTGCGGACGACGACGTAGTGCAGGCCCGCCCTGCCCAAGTAGTCCTGGAGTCCCGGGACTGCACCTCCCGTGGTCAGGGCCTGTTCGACGGCGTCGAGGGCGCGGCGGTTGCCGGGTGTGCCGAACGGGACGTAGTCGCGCTGCGCCCAGCGCGAGTCGGCGAGGACGTCGAGGGGCTGGTCGATGGGGGAGCCCCAGGTGTAGATGCCGTGCGCGGTGGCGGGCACGACGAGGGCGCGCGAGTCGGGCGAGTTCTTCTTCAGCCAGTGCGCGGTCGTGTCCCAGTACGCGGGCAGGGAGCGGAACGAACCCGGTTGCAGGATCGAGCCGTTGAGGTAGGGCCAGGCGAGTCCCGGCAGGATGAGCACCGCCGCCACGAGGGGCGCGTGCCGGCGGTGGCGCAGGGGGCGGGCGCCGCGCGGCTCGGCCGCGACCGCCGTCACATGCATCAGCCCGAGGGCGAGGGCGAGCCCCAGGCCGGTCTGGAACTTGTAGATGTTGCGGAACGGGACCAGGCCCCCGTTCAGCCAGGACTGCACCGTGGAGTGGAAAGGCGCGCCGAGCGCACCGCCGTAGCCCGCGAGCGTGATCAGCGCGACCGTGAGGACCGTCAGGACGAGCCAGCGGCGTTCGGGCAGATCGCGGCGGGCGAGCCCCGCGAACCCGATGGCGGCCGCGAGCGCCGAGCCGACGACGGTCACGGCCGCCGTCGCGACCGTCCATCCGGCTGGCAGCCAGGCCTCGCCGAAGTGCAGATACGCCACCCAGTTCCCGGCGCCGCGCAGGGACTCGGCGGCCGACATGGTGCCCGTCGTGGTCTGCGAAGTCTCCACGTACGGGAGGAAGTTCTCGCCGTAGACGCCCAGGAGGAGGAGCGGCAGGATCCACCAGGCCGTCGCGAGGATCACCGACGGGGTCCACCACGCGATCAGCTTGCGGCGGCGCGGGCCCGGCGGGCGGGACAGGAGGTAGAGGCCCACCGGGAGGAGGGAGGCGAGCGTGGCCGCCGCGTTCACCCCGCCCATGAACGGGATGAGGAGCGCCGAGCGCGTCGCCGCGACGCGTGCGCTCGTGCGGTCGTTCGTGAGCGGCAGCAGCACCCACGGAAGGAACGCGCCCGGCAGTGCGGCGGCCGACGTCGAGCCGACGACGATCGTGAACGCCGGCCACAGCGCGTACGCCACCGCGCCGAGCAGCCGGGTGCGCGGGCTGCCGGTCTTCAGGCGTTCCGCGAGACGCAGGGCGCCCCAGAACGCCACGGTCACGATGACCGACAGCCACAGCCGCTCCGCCAGCCACACCGGCAGATGCGTCAGGCGCGCCAGCCCGTAGTAGGGCAGCATCGGGAACGAGTAGCCCACGTACTGGTCGAAGATCCCGCCGAAGCCCGCCCAGTCGTGCCACAGGTCGCCCAGGTCCGTGAGGAACTTCCACGGGTCGAGCGTGACGCCCAGCTTCGTGTCGAACGTCATGCGCCCGGGCGACACCGCCACGAACAGCACGAACACCGTGGCCCAGAAGGCCAGCAGCCAGCGCCGCGAGCGCGGCGCCCGTCCGTGTCCCGGCCGGGAGTGGGCGGGGCGGGCCGCTGCCGGGGGCGGCGCCTGGACCGTGCTCGTCATGGAGAACACCGCCGGAGGATGAGGAGGAGGTTCCAGGTGGCGAACTCGCGCACCCCCGGCACCTTCGCGACGGTCGCCGCGAGGAACGGCCAGTAGCGGGAGCGCGCGGAGACGACGGTGATGTCGTCACGGGCCCTGACCTGGCGCAGCGTCGGGCCGATGTGATGCGCGAAGAGGTTCTCGCCGAGCGTGTGCTTGGGCGGCCTGCCCGTGCGCCGCTGGTAGCGGGCGCGGGCCCGGTCGGCGCCCAGGTAGTGCCAGGGCGCCCACTCGTGACCGCCCCACGGGGAGAGCCAGTTGGTGAACGAGAGATAGACGATCCCGCCGGGCCGCGTCACGCGGACCAGCTCGCTGAGAAATGTCTGCGGGTCATCCACGTGTTCCAGGACGTTCGAGGAGAACGTGACGTCGGCCGCGCCCTCCGCGAGCGGCAGCAGATAGCCGTCCGCGACGACCGCGGGAGCGGACGGCCGCTCGCTCAGTTCCCTTGCGTCGGGCTCGAAGAGGAAGCCGTGAGCGCCGCGCCGCCGGAACTCCCGCGTGAAGTAGCCGGACCCGCCGCCCACATCGACGACGACTTTTCCGCGTACGTCGCCGCAGACCGCCTCGACCTGGTCGGCGGCGTCGCGGGCCAGCAGGGAGTAGCAGGTCTCGGGGTCCTGCTGTTCGCGAAGGAACGCGCGGAACAGGGCGAGCGAGCGGCGCAGCGACGGGTCGGGCGGGGACGTCCGTGTCGAGTGCGTCATGGCGCGGGGCTCCTCACCGCCTCGGCGGCCACGGCTCTGAACTGCCGCACCGTGTGCGCCCAGCGGAAGGCCGCGGCGCGTTCCTCGGCGGCCTTGCCCATCAGCCTCCGCCGCTGTCCCGACAGGGCCAGCGCGCACCAGGCCGCCGCGAACGACGACTCGCCGCGCGCGAGGAGACCCGTGACGCCGTCCTCCACCGAGTCGCGCAGGCCCGGCACGTCGAAGCCGATCGCCGGGGTCCCGCGCACGGCGGCCTCCGTGACGACCAGGCCCCATCCCTCCACGGCGGAGGGGTGCAGCAGCAGCCATGCCTCGCACAGCAGCCGGTTCTTCTCGGCCTCGGAGACATGGCCCCTGAACTCGACGTCGGGGCCCGCGAGTTGCCGGAGCCGTTCCCGCTCGGGCCCGTCGCCGACGATCAGGAGCCGGCCGCCGGTGACCGGCCGCACCCGCTCCCACAGCCGCAGCAGCAGATCGATCCGCTTGTACTCGACGAGCCGGCCCATCGCGAGGAAGAGCGGCTCACGGGAGCGGTCCGCGCGTGGGCCCGGCTCCTCGACCCCGTTGTGGACGACGCGGATGCGCTCCCGTTCGACGCCGAGCGCCCGCAGCGCGGCCGCCGTCGACGGCGAGACGGCCACCAGCAGACCGCGGCGCTCGGCGCCGGACAGCGCCCAGTGCTCCAGTCTCCGCCCGAGCCGCGCGGCCGGCGCGAGCGGCCCGCCGAAGCGCATGCGCCACAGATCGGTGTGGACGTGGTTGACCAGGCGCAGCGTCGGGTCGCGGTGCCAGAGCGGTGCCAGGTACGGCATGCCGTTGCACACCTCCACGAGCAGGTCGCAGTCGCCGACCTGGCGGGCGAAGGCGGAGCGCGCCCGCAGATAGTGGCCGAGGTCGCCGCCCGCCGACACGACTCGGTAGTCGCGGAACGCGGCGGGTCCGCCGCACAGGAGCGTCACCTCGTGTCCCAGGCGGGTCAGCCCGTCGGCCAGCCGGTCGACGAGGAGTTCGGAGCCGCCCGCGGCGGGATTGCCGAGGTCGCGGTGGGCGAGGAAGACGATCCGGCGCGGCGGTGGGGGAAGCGCCGGGTGGGGACGCGCGTCGCCCGGGTGGGGCGTGCGCAGGGGGGTGGGCACGTGCTGGGGCATGGGTGCTCCAACTCGTCTCGGGGTGCGGAACTGTGTGGGGGGACGTGCGCGGGGCGTTTCAGGAATGCCTGTACGGATGCCGTTGGGGATGCCTTCACGAGGCTGGCTCAGGCTGCGGAACGGGGTGCCGGGGCGGCGGTTACGGAGGAGCTGTGCCGGGGCTGTGCGGGGGCCGTGCCGGAACTGTGCGGGGGGTGGGGTGGGACAGTTTTCGCCGAGCTGTTCGATGCGGCTACTCACCGAGGTGACAAATTCTCAGCTTTCCGGAGCTGACGTCTCATCACATCGTGGAGGGTTCCAGTACTGTTGGGGACGAATCGGGATTCGACCGCCCCCTCCGGTCCGTACCACCCCGCCCGCCCCCGCCCCGTACGACGAACACGGCACCCAGTGCCGCGAGCGCCAGGCCGGCCGTGCCGGTCGTGAGCGGGAGCGTCGTGCCGAGGAGGTGGAGCCGGCCGCTGTCGTCGTCGGCGAGAGCGACCTGTTGGCGCTGCGTGGCCCCGGTGAACGCGATGCGCTCGCTGTCCAGAAGCACCACCGCGTCCTTCGCCGAACCGGGGGCGCGCAGCGTCTTGCGCGGGCCGATCGCCGCGTAGACGATCCGGCCCGTCCTCTGGTCCACGACCAGCTCGATGCCGTGGTTCGCGTACCACTCCTCGGCCAGCACCTGATTCCGCTTCGGCTGTCCCACGAGCGTCCCGGGCACCAGACGCGAGCCGGTCTTCGTGGCGGGGACCGTGCCGGTGAAGCGGTAGCCCTCGTAGCCCTGGACCTTCTTCGTGCCCCGGTAGGAGAGCGTGACCGTCGCGCCGAGCGTGTTGTCCCACCAGCGGTAGGCACGCTTGTGCACGTCGAAGGGGAATTTGAGGTAGGCCTCGCCCTCGAAGGACGGCTGCTCGCCGCAGCAGTGCACGGGTGCGTTGGTCCTGCGGTCGGTGACCCAGCGCTCCAGGGTCCACTGGAGCGCGTCGTGCGGGTCGGCCGCGGGCAGCGACGCGTCGGTGTCGACGGACGTGGACACGTCCCACACCGCCCGGCCGCTCTTCTCGGACGCGGCCACATCACCGCGCACCTGGCGCGTGACGGTGATCCTCCTGCCGTGCACGGTCTTCACCGCGCCGGTGTCGAAATAGCTTCCGGTTCCGGTGAACACGGTCGTCGTGTCGACGCCGACGGGGGTGCGTTCGGCGCGCGGCTCGACGTACCACGCGAGCAGCGGGGCCAGGGCGAGCAGGAACGCGCCGAGACCCAGTGCGAGCAGGGAGAAAGGTGAAGCTGTACGACGCATCCGGCACTCCTGGGGTGGGGGAGGGAGGTCTGGTGCGGGCGCAACGCGGCTTTGGGCCGGGAACCGTAGGCGCACCCTTGACGGAGTGTCAATGCATTGCCGACACTGGGCACTTGCCGGAACGGGGCCTGGCAGGGGACTGCGCACGGGATGGGGATTCGACCTCCGAACGAGAGGCTGACCCTGCGATGAACCGACTGCTCGCCGCCGCCCTGACCGTCGCGGCAGGCGCCGTGCTCGCCCTCGGCGCCTCCTTGGGCGTCGTCGCCCTCCTGAACGCCACCCCGGACCAGCCGAACGTGCCGCTCGTGACCTACGAGATGCCCGGCCGGGAGCGTTGAGGGGTGCCCCCCGTTCCGTCCGTCGGCCCCGCGACCCACCGTGCCGTGCGGCCCGAGCGCTCGGCCTGGCGCGATGTGCCACGACTCCAGGTGAAACGGTTCGCCGGGCTCGCCATGGCCGAGGCGCCCGCCCTCGCGGAGGACATCCTGCGGGAGATCCGCCGCGAATACCCCCACTTACCCCTCGTGCTCGACGAGTCCGGCGAGCCCATGGCCCTCGTCGGCATCCGCAGAGCCATCGAGGGCTTCGTGCAGCTCCAGCTCGCCGACGCGGAGGACCGGCCGCGCTCCCACCCGGCCGTCTTCCAGGAGTTCGGCCGCGGCCAGAGCCTGCACGGCCGCAGCCTCGACTCCCTCCAGGCCATGTACCGGCTCGGCGTCCGCCTGGCCTGGCGCCGCCTCGCCGAACTCGGCCAGCGGGCCCTCATCCCGCCGCCCGCCATGTACGAACTCGCCGAGTCGGGGTTCGAGTACCTCGACGGACTCGTCGACCAGTCCGTACGCGGCTACGCCGAGGCCGCCGCCCGGCAGGCGGGCGAACGCCTGCGCCTCCAGCGCAAACTCATCGACCTGCTCCTCACCGAGCCGAGCGAACACCCGGACCACGGCGAACGCGGCGGCGCCGCCCCGCCCGACCCCGCACGGGCCCTCGCCGAACGGGCCTCCCGGATCGGCTGGCCCCTGCCCGGCCGGGTCTCCGTCGGAGTCCTCCTGCGCCCCGCGCGCGAGGCGGTCGCGCCCGCCGTCGGGCAGGGCGTGCTCCTCGACATGGAGACCGAGCAGCCCCGCATGGTCGTGCCCGACCCCGACGCGGCGGGCCGCCCCGAACTCCTGCGCCGCGCCATGGCCGGCTGGTCGGGCGCGATCGGCCCGCCGGTGCCGCTGCCGGACGCGGCGAAGTCCCTGCGCTGGGCCGAGGCGGCTGTCCGGCTCGTGGAGCGCGGGCTGCTCCCGGCGGGCGAGGTGCTCCACTGCACCGAACACACCCAGGCCCTCGTGCTCCTGCAGCCCGAGGAGCTCATCGACGACCTGTCGCGCCGCGCGCTCGCCCCCCTCGCCCACTGCGGCCCCACTCACGCCCGCCGCCTGGCCGACACCCTCCTCGCCTGGCTGGAGACGCGCGGCGGCGCACCCGAGGTGGCCGCCCGGCTCGGTGTCCACCCGCAGACCGTCCGCTACCGGCTGCGCCAGATCCGCGAGCTGTGGGGCGACGAGATCGACGACCCGGACCGCCGCTTCGAGCTGGAACTGGTGTTGCGGGCACGGAGGCTGAGGGATCTGCCCGGCGGTCCGTGACCGGTCCGGCGGCCCTCCTGCTGCCGGAGGGCCGCCGCTCCTCCCGGTCGACCGCCCAGGGTCCGACACCGGGCCCAGGTGCCCGGGCCTTCGGGGTTGATCACCAAGCGGCGCCGTCACAAGGCCGCGAACCGGCGGCCGGGGCTGCCCCGGCCCATTGCCCCCTCAATGCGGCTGTGAGTAGCCTACGTTCGCGATACCGACCGACTGTTGAAATTTCGAACATAGAGAGGGGGCCGGCCGTGGGGCGTCTCGTACCCGCCGTGACCCGGGCTCTCGACATACTCGAGCTGTTCCTGGACGGGGACGGCACCCTGTCCGCCCCGGACATCGTCCGCAAGCTCCAGCTGCCGCGCACCACCGTGCACGAGCTGGTCACGACGCTGGCCGCCCGCTCCTACATCGTGACGGTGCCGGGCGAGCCGGGCCGCTACCGCCTCGGCGTGCGCCCCTACCAGCTCGGCAGCCGGTACGCGGAGCAGCTCGACCTCGCCGCCGAGGGGCAGCAGGTGGCCCGCGAGGTCGCCGAGACCTGCGACGAGACCGTGCACGTGGCGATCCTCGAAGGCACCGACGTCATCTACATCGCGAAGGTCGACAGCACCCACGCCGTGCGGATGGTCTCCGCCGCGGGGCGCCGGCTGCCCGCGCACTGCACCTCCGTCGGCAAGATGCTCCTCGCCTCCCTGCCGCAGCCCGAGCTGGCGGCCCGCGTCCCCGACGGCGCCGAGCTGATGGCGATGACGGAGAACAGCATCACCGATCCGGCCGCCCTGCGTGAGGCCCTCGCAGGCATCCGCGAGCGCGGTGTCGCCGTCGAGAGCCGCGAGTCCAATCCGGACGTCAGCTGCGTCGCCGCCCCCGTGCGCGACCGCTCCGGACGGGTCGTCGCCGCTCTCTCGGTGTCGGTGCCGATGATCCGCTGGAGCGAGTCGCGCGAGGACGAACTGGCGCAGCTCGCCGTGAAGGGCGCCGCCGACCTGTCGGAGCGGCTCGGGTACCGGGGGGCCGGCCGATGAGGCCGGAGGTGGCCGTCCGTGCGGAGGCCACGCTCGGGGAGGGGCCCACCTGGGACGCGGAGGCCGGCCGGCTGATCTGGGTCGACATCCTCGGCAGCCGGGTCCACGGTTACGAACCCGCGACGGGCCGCCGCACGGTCATGGTCACCGAGCAGCACGTGGGCGCCGCCAAACCGCGGGCCGGCGGCGCGGGACTCGTCGTCAACCTCCGTGACGGCATCGGCCTGTACGGGCCCGGGGGCAAGGACTTCCGCTGGCTGCACCGGGACCCCGTGCCGGGCCGGCGCGGCAACGACGCCGCCGTCGCGCCCGACGGCTCGCTCTGGGCGGGCAGCATGGCGTACGACGAGACGCCGGGCGGCGGCAATCTCCTGCGGATCGCGCCCGACGGGACCACCACCGAGATCCTCGGCGACGTCACGGTCAGCAACGGCACCGGCTGGAGCCCCGACGGCACGCTCATGTACTACGTCGACACCCCGACGCGGCGCATCGATGTTTTCGATGTGGACGGACAACGGGTCGTGGGCCGACGGCAGTTCGCGGTCGTCGAGGAGGGGGCGGGTCACCCCGACGGGCTCACCGTCGACGCCGAGGGCTGTGTGTGGGTCGCCCTCTGGGACGGCTCGGCGCTGCGCCGCTACACCCCGTCCGGAGCGCTCGACCGCATCGTGGAGCTCCCTGTGAAGCGCCCCACGGCCTGCGCCTTCGGCGGCGCGGACCTCACCGACCTGTACGTCACGTCGGCGCGCGTCGGCCTCGACGCCCCGTCCCCGTACGCCGGTTCGCTGCTCGTCCTGCGTGACATGGGCCGCGGTCTGGCCCAACCCGCGTTCGGGGGCTGAGCCCGGGCGAGTACCCCGAAGAGTGCGGGACCCCCACGCCGGTGGGGGTCCCGCACCTTTCTGTTGCGCAACCCATTGACGCCGCCGCGTCCCGAACCTACGGTCCCGTTCGAAGTTACGAGCACCATTCGGTATATCGAACAGTAAGGGCAGGGAATGGGACGACCTGGCCTGAACCGCAGGCAACTCCTGGCCGGACTCGGCGGGTTGACGGTGGCGGGCAGCTTCGGCTTTGCGGCACTGGGCACGGGCGCCGACGCGCTCGCCTCCAGCGCGAGCACGCGCGTGCGCTACTGGAACCTCTTCAGCGGCGGCGACGGCTACAACATGATCGCGATGCTGGACTCCTTCCGTAAGGAGCACCCGGACATCGACGTGAAGGACTCCACGCTCCAGTGGGGCAGCCCCTTCTACACCAAGCTCGCCATGGCCGCTGCGGGCAACCGCGCACCGGACCTCGGCGTGATGCACCTGGGCCGCGTCACCGGGTTCTCGCCCGGCCGCCTCCTCGACCCCTGGGACGTCGGCCTGCTCGCCAAATACGGCGTGAAGGAGGCCGACTTCAACCCGGCACTGTGGAAGCGCGCCGTCATCGACGGCAAGCTCTACGCCCTCCCGCTCGACATCCACGTCCAGCTCTGCTTCTACCGCAAGGACGTACTCAAGAAGGCCGGCCTGCTCGGCGACGACGGGCGGATCGTGCCGGTCACGTCCACCGACGAGTGGTTCGACGTGCTCAAGAAGGCGAAGAAGGCCACGAAGAAGGGGCTGCAGACCATCGGCCTGTGGGCCAACGACCAGAACTTCCAGTGGTGGTTCTTCGTCGCCTTCTACACCCAGCTCGGCGGCACCTGGTTCAACGCCGGCAACACCGAGGTCACCTTCGACACCGACAAGGCCACCCAGGTCCTGGAGTTCATGCGCCGGCACATCACCGACGGGTACTCCAACCCGGGCTTCGCGGGCGGCGCCGGCGCCGAACAGTTCATCAACGGCTCCCCGTTCTGCTGGGAGGGCAACTGGTCGGTGCCGGTGTTCTCCGGGGCGAAGGTCGAGTACGGCGCGACCCCGCTGCCGCCCGTCTTCGGCAAGCAGGCCACGCACGCCGAGTCGCACTCCTTCGTGCTGCCGCACCAGGCGGAGCGTGGTGGCGCCGCGAACGAGGGCGCCCACCAGCTCGCCGCGTACGTCGTCAAACACGCCCGGCAGTGGGCGGCCGGCGGACACATCCCCGCGTACACGCCGACGCTGTCCACGGCCGCGTACAAGAAGCTCAGCCCGCAGAACGAGTACGTCTCCGCGATGGATCACCAGGCGACCGAGCCGAAGGTGTGGTTCGCGGGCTCCACCGGCATCCTTGCCCAGCGTGTCGGCCCGATCGTCGTGTCCTCGATGCTGGGCTCCGCCAAGCCGGAGGCCGCCGCCCACCGCATGAAGGGCATGCTCACCGAGCTGCTCGCCTCGAAAAACCCCATGGACGGCAAGACCGCAGCGCAGGGAGGTGCGGTCGCATGACGACGACCAGCCCACAGACCGTCCTCGCGCCCACCCGCGCGAGAACCGCCGCCGACAGCGCCACGGCCCGCCGCAAGCAGGGCTTCCAGCACGGGGGCTGGTTCGTCGCCCCGTTCCTGGTCCTGTTCGCGCTCTTCGTGATCTGGCCGCTGCTGCGCGGCGTCTACCTCAGCTTCACGGACGCCAACATCTCCGGCGACGGCGCGGGCTTCATCGGCCTCGACAACTACCGCGAGGCCCTGCACGACCAGCTGATGTGGGACTCGCTCGGCCACAGCGCCTACTTCACGCTGCTCGTCGTGCCGTGCATCACGGTCCTCGCCTTCCTCCTCGCGATGCTCGCCCACCACATCGAGCGCGGGAAGTGGCTGTGGCGGCTGTGCTTCTTCATGCCGTTCCTGCTGCCGTCGACCGTCGCGGGCAACCTGTGGCAGTGGCTGTTCAACCCCGGTACCGGGATGGTCAATTACGTCTTCGGCCTCGAGACGCCGTGGCTGACCGACAAGTCGTACGCGATGCTCGCCGTCGTCATCACCACCCTGTGGTGGACGGTCGGCTTCAGCTTCCTGCTCTACCTCGCCGCGCTCCAGGGCATCCCCGCGCACCTCTACGAGGCCGCCAAGCTGGACGGCGCGAACGCCTGGCACCGCATGGTCCACATCACCCTGCCCATGCTGCGCAACATCACGGGTCTCGTGATCGCGCTCCAGATCCTCGCCTCGCTCCAGGTCTTCGACCAGGCCGTCACGATGATGGACTTCACCCCGGGCCCCGAGGGATCGACCCGCACCTTCGTGCAGTACACCCTCGAAGAGGGCTTCACCAGCTACCGCGTGGGCTACGCCTCCGCCATCTCCATCATCTTCTTCGTGATCATCGCGGCCGTCGCCCTCGCGCGGATGTGGCTGCTGCGCAACCGTGAGGAGGGCGGCCGATGACCACCGACGCCGCGCAGATACGCATCAAGTCCCGTACGCGCACCTCCTGGTCGCCGAGCCAGATCGTGCTCACCCTCATCGGTGCCGCCGTCTCCGCCGTCTTCCTTGCGCCGCTCGCCTGGGCCCTTTTCACCTCCCTCAAGTCGGAGACCGAGGCCGTCGAGGTGCCGACGCACTGGCTGCCGAAGGAGTGGACGGGCCAGGCGTGGAAGGCCCTCTTCGACACCGGCAACATCACCGACTGGTTCGTGAACTCGCTCGTCGTCTCGGTGTGTGTGACCGCCGTGGTGCTGCTCGTGAGCGCGCTCGCCGGATACGGCTTCGCCCGCACCGAGTTCAAGGGCAAGTCCGTCCTGATGGGCGTGGTGATGGCGGGCCTGATGGTCTCGCCCGCCGTCCTCGGCGTCCCCCTGTTCACCACCGTCCAGCAGATGGGGATGGTCGACACGTACTGGGGCATGATCCTGCCGCAGTGCGCGCCGGCCGCGATGGTCTACATCCTCTACAAGTTCTTCCAGGGCATCCCGAGGGAGCTGGAGGAGGCCGCGTTCATCGACGGCGCCGGACGCTGGCGGGTCTTCTTCACCATCGTCGTGCCGCTCGCCCGGCCCTCGCTCGCGGCGGTGGGCATCTTCACCTTCATCGCGTCGTGGAACAACTTCCTGTGGCCGTACATGGTCACCAACAACCCCGACCTGATGACCATGCCGAACGGCATCGCGACCGTCATGAACTCGTACGGCATCCAGTGGGCCCAGCTGATGGCCGGCGGCCTCATGGCAGGCCTTCCGCTGATCGTCGTCTTCGTCTTCTTCCAGCGGCAGATCGTGGCGGGCGTGGCCCACACGGGACTGGCGGGACAGTGACCGTGCGCACAGCGGGCAGACCCCTGGCGGCCGGAGCCCTCCTCGCCCTGCTCCCCACCATGGCGCAGGCCGACGCCGCCTCCCCGGAACCGCAGGCGATCACCGGCCGGCAGATCATCCACGACCCGACCGTCATCAAACTCACGTCAGGCCGGTACGTGGGCTCGGCCTCAATGAGCTGAGCTGGGGCAAGGACGGCCGGCCGAGCGTCCGCTGACTCGATCAATGTACGTAATCCCGAACCCTGAGGGAGACATGACCCGCACCGCACGCTTCGCCCTCGACCCCGCCTTCACCGTCGGCACGGTCGCCCCCCGGCTCTTCGGCTCCTTCGTGGAGCACCTGGGCCGCTGTGTCTACACCGGCATCTTCGAGCCGGACCACCCCACCGCCGATGAGGCGGGCCTGCGCCAGGACGTCCTGGGACTGGTCCGCGAGCTCGGCGTCACCGCCATCCGCTATCCCGGTGGCAATTTCGTCTCCGGCTACAAGTGGGAGGACTCGGTCGGCCCCGCCGAGGAGCGCCCGCGCCGCCTCGACCTGGCCTGGCGCACGACGGAGTCGAACCGCTTCGGCCTGTCCGAGTACATCGCGTTCCTGAAGAAGGTCGGCCCGCAGGCCGAGCCGATGATGGCGGTGAACCTCGGCACGCGCGGCGTGGCCGAGGCGATAGAGCTCCAGGAGTACGCCAACCACCCGTCCGGCACGGCCCTTTCGGACCTGCGCGTCGAGCACGGCGACAAGGACCCCTTCGGTATCCGCCTGTGGTGCCTGGGCAACGAGATGGACGGCCCCTGGCAGACCGGCCACAAGACGGCCGAGGAGTACGGGCGCCTCGCCGCCGAGACGGCCCGGGCGATGCGCCAGATGGACAAGAGCGTGGAGCTGGTCGCCTGCGGGAGCTCGGGCCGGTCGATGGACACGTTCGCGCAATGGGAGGCGACGGTCCTCCAGGAGACCTACGAGCTGGTCGACTACATCTCGCTCCACGCGTACTACGAGGAGCACGACGGCGACCGCGACTCCTTCCTGGCGTCGGCGGTCGACATGGAGTCGTTCATCGAGAACGTCGTCGCCACCTGTGACCACGTGGGCGCGCGCCTCAAGTCGTCGAAGAAGATCAACCTCTCCTTCGACGAGTGGAACGTCTGGTACATGTCGCGCACGGACGCCGAGGTCTCCGCGCTCGACTGGCCGGAGGCACCGCGCCTCCTGGAGGACGTCTACTCGGTGACGGACGCGGTCGTCTTCGGCTCGCTCCTCATCGCACTGCTGCGTCACGCCGACCGAGTCACGGTCGCCTGCCTCGCCCAGCTGGTCAACGTCATCGCCCCGATCATGACCGAGCCCGGCGGCGCGGCCTGGCGCCAGACGACGTTCTTCCCGTTCGCCCAGGCCGCCAGGTACGGGAGGGGCGAGGTCCTCGACGTCCGCGTGTCCGGTCCGACGTACGACACGCGGCGCCACGGCACCACGGACCTGCTGCACGCGACGGCGGTCCGCGCGGAGGACGGCACGGTCACCGTCTTCGCGGTCAACCGCAGTCAGACGGAGTCCCTGCCACTCGAAGTGGCCCTCCATGGCGTGGAGCTGGGTGAGGTCGTCGAACACTCGGTGCTCGCCGACGCCGACCCGGACGCCCGCAACACGCTTGCCGAGCCGGAGCGCGTCGCGCCGCACGCGGGTACGGGCACGACTCTTGAGGACGGCACGCTCAAGGCGGCTCTCGAGCCGCTGTCGTGGAATGTGATCCGGCTCGGCTGATCCACGGCGTCGGCCACTGAGCGGCCGGAGGGGATGTCGCCCTCCGGCCGCTCAGTGCCACTCAGGGGGTGGTCACACGCCCGGCGACGGAACCGCCCGCACTTCCACCCCGCCGGCCGCGCTCCCGAGGAGCTTGAGCTGTACGTCTCCCGGGCCCGCCGGGGTCGTGCCGTCGGCGAGGACGGCCAGGGCGAGGGTGTTGGCGCCGCGGGTGCGCAGGATGCCGTTCGGGACGGCGAACGTGTGCTGGGGGCCCACGTCGTTGATGTACTGGCCCATGTTCCAGCCGTTGACGTAGAGCTGAACGCGGTAGGCGTGGGCCGCGTCGTCCGTGAAGGTGAGGCCGATCGAGGCGTCCACGTCGTGGTCGACGGCGAGCCGGAACGTGGTGCGGTACCAGGAGACCCCCTGGCGTGCCGGGCCGTCGACCGGGAACGCGGCCCGCTCCCAGCCGCCGTCCGCGTCGAGATCGAGCCCCGGCAGGTGCCAGCCGTGCCGCTCCCCGTACAGGCCGCCCGTGTTGAGCGGGCCGCGCACCGGGTCCGTGCCCGCAGCGCCCTGGATGCGCCAGGTCACGGCCGGATCCGCGCCCGTGAACGCCACCTCGGTCAGGCCGTGCGCCGACTTGTGCGAGTCCCGGGCGCCGCCGTCCTCGTCGTGCTGCATGCGGCGGACGAGGACCGAGAGGACATGGCCGCCCGCGGTGCGCAGGCCGGCGGGCAGGGCGAAGGCCGCCGTCGCCGTCCACGTGCCCTGGGTGGACTGGTCCGACGTCGGCACCGGCATCCGGTGCGTGCCGAGGGGGCGGCCGTCGAGCCACGCCATCAGCAGGCCCTGGGTCCCGGTGGAGTACGCCAGGTTCACCGACTCGGCGCCGCTCGCGTCGTCGAACGAACCCCGGTACCAGACGTCGCCGTAGTGGAAGCCGTAGTCGTCGGCGAACAGGACGGGCCGGCCCGCGGGCACGGGCGTCGTCGAGTACGACGTCGTCTTGTCGGCGACGGTCCAGTCCGTGTCGTCGAAGTCCTGCTCCGACTCCGGGTTCTCGGGCCGTTGCCGCCAGTCGGTGAGCGCGGGCAGCTGTACCTCCGGAACGCCCGGGAGCGCCCGCTCGGCGGCGAAGCTGCCGGACGCGGTGGTGCGCACATGGACCGGCCCGTTGTTCCAGGTGATCAGCTGCACACCGCGCGGTGCCCACACCTCCAGGTCGGCGTCCTCGATCGTGTCGCCCGTCAGGTGGAGAGTGGCGCCGTGGAGTTCGGCCCGGCGCAGCAGCGCGGGACCGCGGACGAGGACCGGGCCCGAAGGGGTGTCGTGGCGCCACAGCCGCGCGGACGTCTCGTCGTCCGCGAACATGACGAGGAGCGTGCCGCCCACCAGTACCCGCACCAGGCCGCGCAGGTGGGTGGCGATGCGCAGGTTCCCGTCCTCGTACGTCACGGTTGCCGGCCCGTCGAGGACCGTGACCTCCGGCTCCTCCTCGTACGCGAAGGCCGCCTCGGCCGGCTCTCCCGACCGGCCCGCGAACACCGCGACGTCCCGGCGCCCCGCGCTGAGCTGGATCATCGGCTGGACCGTCGAGTACGCCAGCTCCCGATTCCCCAGAGCGGCCTCGGCCAGGACGAGCTTCGCGTCCTTCGCGCCGACCGTGACCTCCGCGCTCGCCGAGCCCAGTGGCAGCGTCGAGGTGATCGGCGC
Organism: Streptomyces sp. NPDC107517; assembly: GCF_055582645.1. Lineage (NCBI taxonomy): Bacteria > Bacillati > Actinomycetota > Actinomycetes > Kitasatosporales > Streptomycetaceae > Streptomyces > Streptomyces sp. NPDC107517. The sequence goes on from NZ_JBVJPM010000002.1 coordinate 87,841, forward strand.
CGACGTGTCGTTGCGCAGGACGTAGACGTGCGCGCCCGTGTCGGGATTGGCCAGGTGGTAGACCTTCAGGGCCGGGTCGGCGGCCGCCGTGTCCTGCGCCCGGTCCAGCTTCGCCAGGTCCGGCACGGAACGGAGCAGTTGGCCGATCTGATGCATGGGCGTCAGCTTGGACGTGACGTTGCGCGCCTCGTCGAGGGCCGCCCCGTAGTCGTACGACGTGTAGACGACCGGCGCGGGGAGCCAGCCCCAGCTGGTGCCGCCGAACGTCATGTAGACGTTATGGATCTTGATGCCGTTGGCGAGGTTGGTGAGGTAGAAGCGCCGCTCGTACGCCGCGTCGCGGGTGCGCCGCGACTCCTCGTATCCCTTGCCGGCGAACACGGCGCCGCCCCACGGGTCGAACCAGCCGCCCCCGAACTCCGCCATCAGACCAGGGGTGTCGGGGCTCGCCGTCGACCCGCCCTTGGCGCCGCCCACGCCGAAGTAGCCCCAGTCCGGCGGGTTGCCCGACGGCGACGGGTAGCCGTCGAAGCCGTAGAGGTAGCGGCCGGACTCGCCACCCGTGCTGAACGAGCCCGGAGTCCAGTAGCCGTTGCGGCCCTTGTCGTTGTGGAACAGCGGGACGTCGATGCCGTCGGCGCGGACCTTCGCGTACAGGTGCGCCATGTAGTCCTTGCCGGCCGGGCTGTTCACGTTCGAGGCGTACTCGTTCTCCAGCTCGTAGAGGACGACTGTGCCCTTGCCGCGCGTGTACTGGTACCGGGCGACGATCTCGTTCACGGCCGTCAAGTACTCGTCCACATAACCCAGATAGGTGGGATCGGAGGTACGGGCCGTGCCCTTGGTGGCCGTCAGCCAGCCGGGGAATCCGCCCGCGTCGACCTCCGCGTTGATGTAGGGGCCGGGGCGCGCGATGACGTAGAGACCCTCCTCGGCGGCCGTCTCCAGGAAGCGGCCGAGGTCGCGCACGCCCGTGAAGTCGTAGGCGCCGGGGGCCGGGGAGTGGAAGTTCCACGCGACGTAGATGCTGATGGCGTTGTAACCGTGCGCGCGCAGCTTCTGCAGCACATCACGCCACAACGACGGGCTCGGCAGCCGGAACGGGTGCACCTCGCCCGACCACAGGACGACCCGGCTGCCGTCCACGAGCAGCGAGTACTTGTCGAAGGCGACGGTGTGCGTCCGCCCGTCGGCCTCGGGTACGGGGACGGGAGCGGTCGCGTCGTCGGGAGTGGCTGCGCCCGCCGCCGGCAGCCGCAGGGCGAGGCTCGCCGCGGTCGTGGCGGTGAGCGCCGTGAACGTACGTCTGCTGAGTTTCAACTGACGTTCTCCATGGGGTTCGGTGAAGTGAGTGCGAAGGGGTGGAGAAAAGACGCCGGCCTCGCCCGTGGTCGTCACGGGCGGGGCCGGGGGATGCGGGTGGGGGGTCGGTCAGGCGCTGAACGAGTGCACCGTCGTCGTCCGGTACGTCTCGCCCGGGCGCAGCACCGTCGACGGGAACGCCGGACGGTTCGGCGAGTCCGGGAAGTGCTGCGTCTCCAGGCACAGGCCGTCGCCCTGCCGGTAGGTGCGCCCGGAGGGGCCGGTGAGTGTGCCGTCGAGGAAGTTGCCCGAGTAGAACTGGACGCCCGGCTGATCCGTGGCGATCTCCAGAGTGCGGCCGGAGGACGGGTCGCGCAGCGTCGCGAAGTGCACGGGCCGCGCCGTGATCCCCTTGTCGAGGACCCAGTTGTGGTCGAAGCCCTTGGCCGTGACCAGCTGCGGGTGCGCGGTGCGGATGTCGCGGCCGATCGGCTTCGCGGAGCGGAAGTCGAACGGGGTGCCCGCGACCTTCGCCCGCTCACCGGTCGGGATGAGCCCCGAGTCGGTGGGCGTGTAACGGGAGGCGGCGAGGGTGAGCTCGTGGTCGTAGATGCCGCCGCTGCCCTCGCCCGCGAGGTTGTAGTACGTGTGGTTCGTCAGGTTCACGACGGTCGCCTTGTTCGTCGTCGCCTCGTAGTCGATGCGCCAGTCGCCGCTCGCCCCGAGGGTGTGGGTGACCGTCACCTTGAGCGTGCCCGGGTAGCCCATCTCGCCGTCGACCGACGTGTAGTGCAGCTTCAGGCCGACGTCGGAGCCGGAGGTGACGTCCTCCACGTCCCACACCCGCGTGTTGAAGCCCTTCGCCCCGCCGTGCAGGGAGTTGGCCCCGTCGTTCACGGAGAGCTGGTACGTCGTGCCGTCGAGGGTGAACCGGCCGTTCGCGATGCGGTTGCCGTAGCGGCCGATCGTGGCACCGAAGAACGTGGTCCCGGCGACGTAGGCCTCGATGGTGTCGTAGCCGAGGGAGACGTTCACGTACCGGCCGTGGCGGTCCGGTATCTCCAGGGACTGGATGATGCCGCCGTAGGAGAGGACCTTCAGGCGGGTGCCGCCGTTCTCCAGGGACCAGCGGTAGATCCTCGTGCCGTCGGCGAGCTTGCCGAAGAACTCCTTCACAGGCCGCCTGCTTCCCGGGGCGGAGCCTGAGGCATGGGCTGTTCCGCCCAGGGCGGTGGCTGCCGCACCGGTGGCGGCGGCCGATGCGAGGAGAGTGCGTCTGCTCAGTTCCATGTGCGGCTCCCTCGAAGGGTGGGCCCCGCCGGGCTCGGGCCGACGGGGCCGAGCTGACTTACGAACCGACCTTGCGCTTGTTCCACACGTCGAAGCCGACCGCCGCGAGCAGGACCAGGCCCTTGATGACCTGCTGCCAGTCGGTGCCGACGCCGACGAGGTTCATGCCGTTGTTCAGGACGCCGAGGACGGTGCCGCCGATGATCGCGCCGAGCACCGTGCCGACGCCGCCGCTCATCGACGCGCCGCCGATGAACGAGGCGGCGATCGCCTCGAGTTCGAAGTTGACGCCCGCCTTCGGCGACGCGGCGTTGAAGCGGGCCGCGAAGACCAGGCCCGCGAGCGCCGCCAGCATCCCCATGTTGAGGAAGACCGCGAAGGTGACCTTCTTGTCCCGGACGCCGGAGAGCTTCGCCGCCGGCAGGTTGCCGCCGATCGCGTACACATGGCGGCCGATCACCGCGTTGCGCATCACGTAGCCGAAGGCGACGAGGAGCACGGCCAGGACGATCAGCACCACGGGCGCGCCCTTGTAGCTGGCGAGCAGCAGGGTGAAGACGAGGACGGCGGCGACCAGCGCGGTGAGCTTCAGCGCGAACAGCTTCGCGGGCAGCACGTCGAGCGCGTACTCCTGCTGGCGCTTGCGGTCGCGCACCTCCTGCCACACGACGAGGGCGATGAGTCCCAGGCCGAGGAGCAGGGTGAGGTTGTGGTAGTTCGTGTCGGGGCCGACCTCGGGCAGGAAGCCGTTGGCGACCTTCTGCAGCCCGTCGGGGAACGGGCCGAGCGTCTGCCCCTTGAGGAAGATCTCCGTCAGACCGCGGAAGAGCAGCATGCCCGCCAGGGTCACGATGAACGACGGTATGCCGAGGTAGGCGATGAAGAAGCCCTGCATGGCCCCGGCGAGCGCGCCGACGGCGAGGACCGCGATGGCGGCCACCGGCCACGACCAGTGGTGCGTGACCATGAGCACCGCGGCGAGCGCCCCCGTGAACGCGGTGATGGAGCCCACCGACAGGTCGATGTGGCCCGCGATGATGACGATCATCATGCCGATCGCCAGGATCAGGATGTAGCTGTTCTGCAGCACCAGGTTCGAGACGTTGCGCGGCAGCAGCAGATCGCCGCCCGTCCAGACCTCGAAAAGGATCACGATCAGGCCGAGGGCGAAGAGCATCCCGTACTGCCGCATGTTGCGGCGCATGCCGTCGATGATCAGCCGGACGAGGCCGGCCGCGTGCCCGGTGTCTCCGGATTCCTTCGGGGCCGCGGCGCCGGCCGGTGACCCGGCCTTCAGGTTCGTGCTCATCGGTCCTACCTCTTGTCCTTGGTCATGTGCCGCATCAGCACTTCCTGGGTGGCCTCCGCTCGCGGGACCTCACCGGTGAGCCGTCCGGCCGACATCGTGTAGATCCGGTCGCACATGCCGAGCAGCTCGGGCAGTTCGGAGGAGATGAAGACAACGGCCTTGCCCTCGGCGGCCAGTTGGTCGATCACCGTGTAGATCTCGTACTTCGCGCCCACGTCGATGCCGCGGGTCGGTTCGTCGAGGATCAGCACATCGGGCCCCGCGAAGATCCACTTGCTGAGGACGACCTTCTGCTGGTTGCCGCCGGAGAGCCGGCCCACGGGTTCGGAGACGTTGGGCGCCTTGATGTCCATGGACTTCCGGAAGCCCTCGGAGACCTTCCGCTCCTCGTGCTCGTCGACGACCCCGCGCCGGGCGACCTTGCGCAGCGCGCTCAGCGAGATGTTGCGGTTGATGGAGTCGATGAGGTTGAGGCCGTAGTGCTTGCGGTCCTCGGTGACGTACGCGATGCCGTGCCCGACCGCCTCGGGAACGGTGCGGGTGCGGATCTCGGTGCCGTCCTTGAGGACGCTGCCCCCCGCGTACTTCCCGTAGGCCCGGCCGAACACGCTCATCGCCAGCTCCGTGCGGCCCGCGCCCATCAGCCCCGCGATGCCGACGATCTCCCCGCGGCGCACGTTCAGGGACACCGAGTCGACGACCTTGCGCTGCTGGTCGATGGGGTGGAAGACGGTCCAGTCGCGGATCTCGAGAGCCGGCGCCGCGGCGCCGTCCTGCGGGTGCGGGGTGCGCTCCGGGAAGCGGTGGTCGAGGTCGCGGCCGACCATGGCGCGGATGATCCGCTCCTCGGTCGTCTCCGCGGCCTTCACGTCGAGCGTCTCGATGGAGTGCCCGTCGCGGATGACCGTCACCGAGTCCGCGACCCTCGCGATCTCGTTGAGCTTGTGCGAGATGATGATCGAGGTGATGCCCTGGCCCTTCAACTCCAGGATCAGATCGAGGAGTTTGCCGCTGTCCTCGTCGTTGAGCGCGGCCGTCGGCTCGTCGAGGATGAGCAGCTTCACCTCCTTCGACAGGGCCTTGGCGATCTCGACCAGCTGCTGCTTCCCGACGCCGATGTCGGCGACGCGGGTCTGCGGGTGCTCGTTGAGACCGACCCGCCGCAGCAGGTCCGTGGCGTGCTTGAGGGTCTCGCCCCAGCTGATCACGCCCCGCGTGGCGTGCTCGTTGCCGAGGAAGATGTTCTCGGCGAGCGAGAGGTACGGCACCAGGGCGAGCTCCTGGTGGATGATCACGATGCCGCGCTTCTCGCTCGCCCCGATGTCCTTGAACCGGCACGGCTCGCCCTCGAAGAGGATCTCCCCCTCGTAACTGCCGTGCGGGTGAACGCCGCTGAGGACCTTCATCAGCGTCGACTTCCCGGCGCCGTTCTCCCCGCAGACGGCGTGGACCTCGCCCGCGCGGACGCTCAGAGAGACGTCCGCGAGCGCCTTGACGCCGGGAAAGGTCTTGACGATCGAGCGCATTTCCAGGACGGGTCCCGCCATGGTCGTGCCTTTCTGCTCCGTGTGAAGTGGTGTGGGCGGGCTACTTGAGGTCGCTCGCCTTGATGTAGCCGCTGTCGACGAGCACCTTCTGGTAGTTGCTCTTGTCGACGCTCACCGGCTGGAGCAGATAGGACGGCACGACCTTCTTGCCGTTGTTGTACGACGTGGTGTCGTTGACCTGCGGCTTCTTCCCCTTCAGTACCGCGTCGACCATGCTGGAGGCGACCTTGGCCAGCTCCCGGGTGTCCTTGTAGACGGTCTGGGTCTGCTGGCCCGCGACGATCGACTTCACCGAGGCGACCTCGGCGTCCTGCCCGGTGACGACGGGCAGCGGCTTGCTCGCGGAGCCGTAGTCGTCGGACTTGAGGGCGGACAGGATGCCGATCGAGATGCCGTCGTACGGCGAGAGGACGGCATCCACCTTGGCCGAGGAGTACGACGACGTGAGCAGGTCGTCCATGCGCTTCTGCGCGGTGCCGCCGTCCCAGCGCAGCGTCGTGACCTTGTTGAGCGCCGTCTGGCCGGACCTGACCACGAGCTGCTTCTTGTCGATGTAGGGCTGGAGCACCTTCATCGCGCCGTTGAAGAAGTACTTGGTGTTGTTGTCGTCGTTCGAGCCCGCGAACAGCTCGATGTTGAAGGGCCCCTTCTTGGAGCCGTCCTTCAGACCCAGCTTCTCGGTGATGTACGTGCCCTGGAGCCGGCCGACCTTCTCGTTGTCGAAGGAGGCGTAGTAGTCGACGTAGGGGGAGTTGAGCAGGAGGCGGTCGTAGGAGATGACGGGGATGTTCGCGTCATGCGCCTCCTTGAGCACGTTGGAGAGCGCGTCGCCGTTGATCGCTGCGATGACCAGCGCGTCCACACCCTGCGTGATCATGCCTTCGAGCTGCTGGACCTGCTGGTCGACGTCGTCCTCGCCGTACTGGAGGGTCGTCTTGTAGCCGGCCTTGTGCAGCGTGGTGACCATGTTCTTGCCGTCGGCTATCCAGCGCTCGGACGACTTGGTCGGCATGGCGATGCCGACGGTCATCTCCTTCTTGTCCTTCGCCTCCTTGCTGCCGCCCTCACTGCTCTGCCCGCAGGCGGTCAGGGCGAGGGCGAGAGCGGCGGCTCCCGCCACGGCGGAAACGGCACTTCTGCGGTTGCGCATGGTCATCAGTCCTTGTCGGTCGCGTCGTGAGGGGCTGGGACGGTGAGCGGGAAACGGTCGAGGGGGCCCGGCAGCCGCGCGCCGAGCGGTGACATGCCGCCGTCCGCGCCGTGCCTGGCCAGGAGGTCGAGGGCGAGCCGGCCGCGGCGCACGCGCTCACGGGCGGTGTCGAGCGTGACGTCGCGCAGGTGGGCGCCGTAGGGGTAGATGGCGGGGGCCTTCGCGAGCCCGAACTTCAGGTACAGGGGTGCCCCGCGGCGGATCAGCTCCGCGATCTCGTACATCCGCACATAGCCGCCGAGGTCGTCCGGCGCCTCGACGTACAGGTCCATGGGCGCGGCGGAGACCCGGCGGATCTCGGTGAGGTGAGCCGGCGTCAGGTCGCTCGGCACATTGAGAGAGTCGGCGCCGAGCCGCTCGAAGACGGCGTAGGAAGCCGGGTTGACCGGTCCGATGAGCGCGGAGACCTTGAGCGTGGTGTCACGGGGGATCACCCCCTGCTCGCGGGCCCGGTGCAGGGTCCACAGCACGCCCTCGTCGGCGACGAGCAGGCACTTCACGCCCAACTCCGTCGCCCGTACGGCGTCTTCCACGCAACCGGCGACGGCGTCGTGGCCGCGGGCGCGCAGGCCGGCGCCGTGCGAGTCGGTGCGCACGGAGGCGCCGGTGTCCCAGGTGCCGCGCGGCCCGGTGAACAGGCACAGCTCGATGTCCCGCTCGGCGGCCGACTCGACCATCTCGGTGATCTCGGCGTCGGTGAGCATCCACACGCCGCTGCCCTGGCTGATCCGGTGGACCGGCACGTCCAGGCGCGCGGCCTCCTTGAGTACGACGGCCAGCGCCTCGGGCCCCTCGACGGAGGGGATCTCGGTGCGCCAGGTGCCGCCGTCGGGGAAGGTGTGCGGGGAGGTGTCGGCGTCGGCGGTGGAGGGGGCGGACAGGCCCAGGGCCGCGAGGGCGGGTTCGCCGGGGCGGCGGGGAGAGGGGGAGTCGGTCACGGGCAGTCCTTCACGTTCGGTGTTGTTCGGTATTTCGAACCAAGTTCGGATCGGTGGGTGCGGGCATGCCCGGAAGGTGCCGGAGGGCTGGGTGCCGGCATGTCCGGAACATCCCGGTAGGCAGGAGCCAGGGCTTGCGAGGCCCTAGGGGAGCAGCAGCACCTTGCCCACCTCGGGGTCACCGGATCCCACCAGCTCGATGGCGTGCGGGAATTGATCCAGCGGCAGCTCGTGCGTCACCAGCGGCAACGGATCGAGCAGCCCCGCGCCGAAGACCCGCACGGCATGCGCCCAGGCGGCCGGCGGCGCCCCGAACACGGTCCGCACCTCCAGCTGCCGCACGACGAGTCCGGTCGGATCGAGCCCCGCCCCGCCGGACGCCGGGAGTCCGGTGAGGACGAGCCGTCCCCCACGCCGCAGCAGCGACGCCGCGGTACGCGCCGAGTCGGCGGATCCGGCGGTCTCGATCACCACATCGAAGTCGCCGGGCAGCTCCTGGGCGGGCGTGCGGAAGTCCGTCGCGCCGAACTTCTTCGCCGGGGCGGCCCGTTCGGGCCGGGTGTCGACGGCGAGGAGCTCGGCGGGGGAGTGCGCCGCGAGGAACTGCACGGCGAGCATGCCGAGGGTGCCCGCGCCGACGACGGCGACCCGTTCGCCGGGCCGCGCGTCCGCCTTGAGCGCCGCCGCGGCTACGCAGGCCGCGGGTTCGAGCAGCGCGGCCGCCGTCAGGTCGGCGTCGTCCGGCAGGACGTGCAGGAGACGGGCGGGCAGGGTGAGGGTGGCGGCCATGGCGCCGGGCCGCGTGAACCCGGTCTCCTCGTACCCGGCCGTGCACAGCGTGCTCTCGCCGGCGTGGCACCGGTCGCAGACCTGGCAGTTGCGGAAGCCCTCGCCGACGACCTTCCTGCCGACGAGTGACTCCGGGGCGCCCGGCCCGACGGCCTCGACGGTGCCGGACCACTCGTGCCCCGGAGTGAGCGGGTACCGCACGTACCCCTCGGGCCGGTTGCCCTGGTACACCTCGCGGTCGCTGCCGCAGATGCCCACGGCGTGGACGCGGACCAGCACCTCGCCGGCACCTGGCGGCGTCGGCTCGTGAGGGACGATCCGGTACGCGCCCGGCGCCTCGACGACGACCGCGACGCTCACCGCGTCCCCTCCGGCCGGCGCTGCTCCCAGCCCTCGGCCCACAGGTCGAACCGGGCCTGCTGCTGCGGGAATTCGGCCGCCGCGTCCACGTCCAGCTCGACCCCGAGCCCCGGCTCGTGCGACAGCTCGAAACATCCGGTCTCCGGGTCGACCTGCGGCGCGCCCTTCACGACCTTCTTGATGTCCGCGTCCGCGAAGTCGTTGAAGTGCTCGAGCACCTTGAAGTTCGGCGTGCTGAAGCCGACCTGGAGCGAGGCCGCGGTCAGCACCGGGCCGCCCACGTTGTGCGGCGCGACCAGCACATAGTGCGACTCCGCCGTCGCCGCCAGCTTCCGCGTCTCCCAGATGCCGCCGATGTGGCCGACGTCCGGCTGGATGATGTCCGCGGCCTGGCTCTCGAACAGCTCACGGAACTCGATCCGGTCATGGATCCGTTCACCCGTGGCGACCGGGATGTCCACCCTCGCGGCCACCTTCTCCAGCGCCTTGAGGTTCTCCGGCGGCACCGGCTCCTCCAGCCACGCGGGCTTGAAGGGAGCGAGATCGCGCGCCAGCCGGATCGCGGTCGCCGGCGAGAACCGGCCGTGCATCTCCAGCATCAGTTCGGCGTCGGGCCCGATCGCGTCGCGCACCGCCTCGATCAACGACACGGCGTACAGACTCTGTTCGTGGTCCAGCTCGTAGTGCCCCGTCCCGAACGGGTCGATCTTCAGCGCCTTGTACCCGCGCTCCATCACGGCCTGCGCCGCCTTGTGGTACGCCTCGGGGGTGCGCTCGGTGGTGTACCAGCCGTTCGCGTACGCCTTGACCCGGTCCGTCACCTTGCCGCCGAGCAGCTGCCACACCGGGACGCCCAGTGCCTTGCCCTTGATGTCCCAGCAGGCCATCTCGACGACCGCGATGCCGGACATCACGATCTCCCCGGCCCGCCCGTAGTCCCCGTACTTCATGCGTCGTACGAGGTCCTCGGTCGCGAAGGGGTCCGAGCCGAGGATGTGGTTGGCCTGAGCCTCCTTCAGATAGCCGACGAGCGCGTCGGTGTGGCCCAGCATCCGGGTCTCGCCGACCCCGGTGATCCCCTCGTCGGTGTGCACCTGGACGTAGGTCAGGTTGCGCCAAGGCGTCCCGACCACATGCGTGCTGATTCCCGTGATGCGCACGGCAGTTGCCCCCTGCGACGTTCGATATTTCGTCATGCGTTCGAAATCTTGGCGTGACAGTAAGGAGGTGCGCGCGGGGTGTCAATGGTTCGTGCACCCGATCGCGCGGTATGCCGTGTGCAGAAGCCGTATGGAGGGTCAATTCTGCGGAACACGCAGTTCCGCACAGAACATTCACAGCCCTGGCTTTTTCCGTTACCGGCGCGGCGCCTAGCCTCCATGCGTCATGGATTACTGCCACCCGTGCCGAAGGCACCTCAACGGCGCCCTCGCCTGCCCTGGGTGCGGCACGCCCGCCGAAGCGTGCCGCGCGCACGCGGAGGCGCTCGCTGCGCAGGAGTCGGCCGAGAGTGCCGGCGCCGCTCATGCCGACGAACCCACGCACACCCGCCGCTCCCGCAGGGAGCGCCGTGAGCGGGGGGCCCGCAGGGCCCACCGGCGCCGGCGCAACAAGATCGTGATCGCCGCCGCGGGGCTCGCCCTCGCCGCGGGCGGCCTCAGCTTCGCGGAACTCGGCACCGAGTCGTCGGCGGACGGCGACACGCAGGGCTCGTCCACGTCGGCCGAGGACACTGCCGACCAGGAGGCCCGGGCCGCCGCGTCCTCGGCGGCCGGCACCCCGACCGGCGCCGCAGCGGCCGAGGCGGACCCCCAGGCGTCGAGCGCCTCGGCGTCCCCCTCGCCGTCCGCGTCGGAGTCCGAGGACGCGAAGAAGGACAAGGAGACGGAGCGGGCGAAGGAGGGGACCGAGGGCCGCGCCACCCCCGTGCCCGCCGCCACCCCGACGCCGCGCACCCCGACCGGCCCCGGCACGCCCGCCCCCGGGCCCACCACGACACCGCCGCCCCCGCCGCAGCCCACCCCGACGCAGACGTGCGACCGCTTCCTGTGGTGGTGCACCTAGTTCCTGCGAGAAGGCGCGGCCGGTGTCAGGTCGTGGCGTCGTTCAGCTGAGGGCCGTCTCTCGCGGTCGGTATCAGGTCGTCACGTCGTTCACGTGAAGGTGGTCCCTCGCGGCCGGCGTCATCCCGTCACGTCGCCGTCCAGCATCATCTTGGCCAGGATCCTGCGCAGCGCCATCCGCTCGTCGTCGGTCAGTGAGGCGATGGCCCCGCGCGCGAAGCCCAGGTTCCCCTGTACGCCGCGCGCCATCCGCACACCCTCTGCCGTCGGCGCGGCCAGCTTCACGCGCCGGTCGGCCGGGTCGGGGCGGCGCTCGACGAGGCCGCGCGCCTCCAGCCGGTCGATGAGCCCGGTGATGTTCGACGGCTCGCAGTTCACCTGCTGGGCTATGCGCCGCATGGGCATCGGCTCGCGCGAGAGCAGATCGAGAACCCGCGCCTGCGCCGTGGTGAGGCCCTGGCCCGATGCGGCCTGCTCGTACTCCTTGTAGTGACGCGAGACGAGCGTGCCGATCAGGTCGACCAGATCGGCTGTCACCGGGTCCGCGGTCGCGGGACCGGCGGTCGCGAGGTCGTCTGTCACGGGTTTCGGGGCGGAGCTGCTGGCGGCCATGTACTCCAGAGTACCCATTTACTTGACACTATGAAATATCGAGGAGCATGGTTGTTTCAGTAAGTGAAGCAATCAGGAGGCCCCCGCCATGTCTGTCGACACCCCTCAGATCCCCGCCACGAGCCGTGAGTGGCAGCTGACCAGCCGCCCGGTCGGCTGGCCCAAGCCCGAGGACTTCCAGCTCAGCGAGGTGGAGATCGTCCAGCCCGGCCCCGGCCAGGTGCTCGTCAAGAACCTGTACGTGTCCGTGGACCCGTACATGCGCGGCCGCATGAGCGCCGCCAAGTCGTACGTCGCCCCGTACGAGCTCGGCAAGGCGATGCAGGGCGGTGCGGTCGGCGTGGTCGTCGCCTCGAACGACGAGGGTGTGGCCGTCGGTGACCACGTGCTGCACTTCAACGGCTGGCGCGAGTACGCCACCTTCGACGCCAAGCAGGCCGTGAAGGTCGACCCGGAGGCCGCGCCCCTGTCGGCGTACCTCGGTGTCCTCGGCATGACGGGCCTCACCGCGTACGCCGGCCTTCTGCGCACCCTGTCCTTCAAGGAGGGCGACACGGTCTTCGTCTCCGGTGCGGCCGGTGCCGTCGGCAGCCAGGTCGGCCAGATCGCCAAGCTCCTCGGCGCGGGCCGCGTCGTCGGCTCGGCGGGCTCGGCCGAGAAGGTCAAGCTCCTCGTCGAGGAGTACGGCTTCGACGCCGCCTTCAACTACAAGGACGGCTCCGTCTTCGAGCAGCTCAAGGAGGCGGCCCCCGACGGCATCGACGTCTACTTCGACAACGTCGGCGGCGACCACCTCGAAGCGGCGATCGGCCGGCTCAACCGCGACGGGCGCATCGCGATCTGCGGCGCGATCTCGGTCTACAACAGCACCGAGGCCGCCCCCGGTCCGCGCAACCTGTCCCGTCTGATCCAGACCCGCGGCCGGATCGAGGGCTTCCTGGTCGGCGACCACTACGACCTCCAGCCGCAGTTCGTGCAGCAGGTCGGCGCCTGGATCCGCTCCGGCGAGCTCAAGTACCGCGAGACCGTCGTCGAGGGCATCGAGAACAACCTGGAGGCGTTCCTCGGTGTTCTGCGCGGCGACAACATCGGAAAGATGATCGTCAAGCTGGGGGAGTGACCCCGGTCACGCTCGTTCCTTCCGGGATTCGGTAATCTCTTTCCGCCTACCGGATCGAATGAGGGAGTACGGGATGCCCATCCAGCAGTCGGACGTCGTCTACACCGCCGTGGCCACCGCGGAGAACGGCCGTGACGGCCGCGTCTCCACGGACGACGGCAAGCTCGACGTCGTCGTGAACCCGCCCAAGGAGCAGGGCGGCAGCGGCGCAGGCACCAACCCGGAGCAGCTGTTCGCCGCCGGCTACAGCGCCTGCTTCCAGGGAGCGCTCGCCGTGGTCGCCCGCCAGGAGAACGCCGACATCTCCGGCTCGACCGTCACCGCGCACGTGGGCATCGGCAAGAACGACGAGGGCTTCGGCCTCATCGTCGAGATCGCCGCCAAGATCCCGAACGTGGACGAGGCCACCGCCAAGTCCCTGATAGAGAAGGCCCACCAGGTGTGCCCGTACTCCAAGGCCACCCGCGGCAACATCACGGTCACGCTCTCCGTCTGAGCGGCGCGACCCGGCCCCGGCCCGTACCCCGCGCAAGGGGTGCGGGCCGGTCCCATAGGGTGGTGCCCATGCGTGATCTCGGGGCGGGCTTCGGCTACTTGATGAAGGGCCAGCGCTGGGTCTCCCAGCACGGCAAGCAGTTCGGCATGGGGCTCCTGCCCGGCCTGATCACCCTGGTCCTGTACGCGGCCGCGCTGGTCTGCCTGGCCCTGTGGGGCGACGACTTCGTCACCTGGGCGACCCCCTTCGCCGACGACTGGACGTCCCCGTGGGCCGGCCTGTTCCGCGGCTTCCTGACGGCCGTGCTCTTCGCCCTCGTCCTGCTGCTCGCCGTCGTCGCCTTCACCGCCGTCACCCTCCTGATCGGCCAGCCCTTCTACGAGTCCCTGTCGGAGCAGGTCGACCTCGCCGAGGGCGGCCACGCCCCTGAGTCGGGTCTCCCGCTCTGGCGCGAACTGTGGATCTCCGCCCGCGACAGCCTGCGGGTCCTGGTGCGCGCGGCGCTCTGGGGCGTCCTGCTCTTCGCCCTCGGATTCATCCCGTTCGCCGGCCAGAGCGTCGTCCCGGTGATCGGCTTCTTCGTCACCGGCTTCTTTCTCACGGAGGAGCTCACCGCGGTCGCGCTCCAGCGCCGCAGCGTCGAACTGCGCGAACGCCTCACCCTGTTGCGCTCCCGCAAGGGCCTCGCCTGGGGCTTCGGCACGCCGCTCGCGGTCGCGTTCCTGGTGCCGGTCGTCGCGGTGTTCCTGATGCCGGGAGCGGTGGCCGGCGCGACCCTGATGGCCCGGGACCTGCTCGGCGAGACGGCCCCGGAACCGGCGCCCGAGCCCGCCCCGCACCCCACCGGCGACCCGGCCGCGCACTGACCCGAGAGCCCGGTCCGATCCGGGCGGGACGCGCTAGCGTCGGGGCATGGAAAAGATCGCCTTCCTCGGCCTCGGTCACATGGGCGCGCCCATGGCCCGCCATCTCCTCGACGCCGGGCACCCGCTGACCGTCTGGAACCGCACCCCGGCGAAAGCCGCCCCGCTCGTCGAACGGGGCGCCGTCCTCGCCGACACCCCCGCCGACGCCGTGCGCGACGCCGACGTGGTCATCACGATGCTCGCCACCCCGGACGCCGTGTCCGAGGTCGCCGACGCCATCGCGCCCGAACTGCGGCCCGGCACGTACTGGGCGGAGATGTCGACCATCGGCCCCGACGCCGTACGGCAGCTGGCGGCGCGACTCGGTGACGGGGTGACCCTCGTCGACGCCCCGGTCATGGGCAGCACCGACAAGGCCGAGGCGGGCGAGCTCGGCATCCTCGCGGGCGGCGACGCGGACCGGATCGAAGGTGTGCTCGCCCACCTCGGCACGGTCACCCGCACCGGCGCGCCCGGCTCCGGCGCCGCTCTCAAACTCGTCGTCAACACCGCGGTCATCGGCGGCGTCGGCCTGGTCGCCGAGGCCATGGCGCTCGCGGACGCGCTCGGCCTGCCCGAGGACGTCGCGAAGGGCGCCCTCGCCGCGGGCCCCCTCGGCGGAGCCGTCGCCCGCGCCTTCGCGCAGGGCGTGCACTTCGGTTCGGACCTCGCCGTCAAGGACATCGCCCTGGCCACCGGGATCACCGAACTCCCGGCCATGGAGGCCGTGTTGGGCCACTTCAAGCAGGCCGCGGCGGACCCGTCCCTCGTCCACGAGGACATCGCGCGCGCCGTGACCCGTATCCGCGAGCGGTAGGCCGGGTCATACTGCGCCCATGAAGACGGCGAACCCGGGTGTGCTCTTCCTGATCGAACTGGCCGCACTCGGGGCCGTCGGGCGCTGGGGGTTCACCCGCGACGTCTCGGCCCCGCTCGCCTGGCTGCTCGGCCTCGGCGTCATCGCCGTGATGATCACCTTGTGGGCGCTGTTCGGATCCCAGAAGGCGTCGTACAAGACGCGGGGCGCGGGCCGGGTCGCCTTCGAGCTGGTGTGGTTCGGGGCGGGAGCGGCCGCGCTCCTGCTGGCCGGGTCCGTCGGCTGGGCCGTCGCCTACGTCCTGGTGTGCGGGGTGAGCAAGACGCTCGCGGTCGTCTGGCGCCAGTAGCCGCCGCCCGCACGGGAGTTCACCGGGGGCCCGCGTCGCCTCCGCCGCCCTCGATGAGCGCCATGAAGTCGCGGAACGCGCCCGGCATGTCCACCGACTCGGGGTCCAGCAGCCACTGGTACTGCAGCCCGTCCATCACCGCCACGAGCAGCGGCGCCGCCCGCTCGGGCGTGAGGCCGCCGGGCAGCCGCTCCCCGTATTCGGTGCGCAGCACCGCGGCCAGGCTCTCCCGCACGCTCCCGTACCGCTCGGTGAAGTAGGGCCGAGCCGGATGGTCCTCCGTGACGCTCTCGCCGAGCAGTGCGGAGAACGTCTGCACGATGCCGGGCCGCATCGCGTTGTACTCGACGAGCGAGGCCAGCAGGTCGAGCCGCCACCGGCCGTCCGGCACCGCGTCCCACTGGTCGCGCTCCGCCAGGACCGCGACGAGCAGGGCCTCCTTGGTGCGGAAGTAGTGCAGCAGTCCCTGCTGCGTGAGCCCGACACGCTCGGCCACCGCCCCCAGCGTGGCGCCGCGGTACCCGCGCTCGGCGATCACCTCCAGGGCGGCACGGAGGATCTCCGCGCGCCGTTCCTCGCTCCTGGCGGTTCTCGTACCCATGCCGTCACCGTACGACATCGTTTATAACGGCGACATAACGAAACCTACCGATCTACAGGTAACGGGTGCAGGATGGCGGCCAAGGGCCGGACTTCAACGAGGAGGCGCCGTCGTGGCGGAGACCCAGCAGGACCAGGCACGTGAGGCTGCCATCGAGGCAGCGCTCGGCAAGCTCGACCTCGACACCAAGGCGGATCTCCTCGCCGGGCAGGACATGTGGTCCCTGCCCGCCGTCCCCGGCATCGGCCTCGGTTCGCTGGTGATGTCGGACGGCCCGATCGGTGTCCGCGGCATCCGCTGGACCGCCGACGACCCCTCGATCGCCCTTCCGTCACCGACGGCGCTCGCCGCCACCTGGGACCCCGAACTCGCGAGCAGGGCCGGACAGTTGCTCGCCCAGGAGGCGCGGCGCAAGGGCGTGCACGTGCTGCTCGCCCCGACCGTCAACCTTCACCGCTCGCCGCTGGGCGGCCGGCACTTCGAGGCGTACAGCGAGGACCCGTACCTGACCGGCGCGATCGGCACCGGGTACGTGCGCGGCGTGCAGTCGGGCGGCGTCGGCACCACCGTCAAGCACTTCGTCGCGAACGACGCCGAGACCGACCGCTTCACCGTGGACAACGTGGTCAGCGCCCGCGCCCTGCGCGAGCTCTACCTCGCCCCCTTCGAGGCCATCGTCGCCAACGCCCACCCCTGGGGCATCATGACCGCCTACAACACGGTCAACGGCACGACGATGACCGAACACCGCTACCTCGTGAACGAGGTGCTGCGCGGCGAATGGGGCTTCGACGGCTTCAACGTCTCCGACTGGATGGCCGCCCGCTCCACCACCGGCGACATCGAGGGCGGCCTCGACGTCGCGATGCCCGGCCCGCGCACGGTCTACGGCCCTGCGCTCGCCGCCGCCGTCCGTGCCGGAGAGGTCGGGGAGTCCACCGTCGACGAGGCCGTGCGCAACGTGCTGCGCCTCGCCGCCCGCGTCGGCATCCTCGAAGGCGCCGAGCCTGTCGTCACCGAGGTCCCGGAAGAGATCGACGGCGAGGCACTCGCCCGCGAGATCGCCCGCCGCGCCTTCGTCCTCGTACGCAACTCCGGTGCGCTTCCCCTTCGTTCAGGCGGCAGCGTCGCCCTCATCGGCGCCGCCGCACGCGACGCCCG
Source organism: Streptomyces sp. NPDC107517 (assembly GCF_055582645.1). NCBI lineage: Bacteria > Bacillati > Actinomycetota > Actinomycetes > Kitasatosporales > Streptomycetaceae > Streptomyces > Streptomyces sp. NPDC107517. The sequence continues at coordinate 104,710 of NZ_JBVJPM010000002.1, forward strand.
CGTCCTCGGCGGAGGCTCCGCCACCGTCTTCCCCGCCCATGTCGTCTCCCCGCTCGACGGGCTGACCGCCGCGCTCCCCGAGGGCGCGCTCACGTACGCCATCGGCGCCGACCCGAACGAGGAACTCGCCGCGGCGGGCGGCGGGTTCGAGCTGCGCGCCCGCTGCCTGGACGCCGCCGGTGACGTCATCGGCAGCGCGTCCGTGCCCGGCGGCCGTATTCAGTGGATCGGCGCCGACCTGCCCGCCGGCGTCACCCACGACACCCTGCACACCGTCGAGATCACCGGCGTCTTCACCCCGCGCACCTCCGGGCCGCACACCTTCGGCACCCAGGGCATCGGCGGTTTCACCCTCACCGTCGCCGGACAGACCGTCTTCGACGGGGAGCAGCCGCTCGCCTCCGCCGCCGACCCGTTCGAGGCGTTCTTCGGCAGCCCCGTCGGCCGCGGAGACGTCGACCTCGTCGCCGGCGAGCCCGTCGGCGTGGCCCTGCGCTACGTCGTCTTCAAGCCCGAGGGCGCCCCGCTCCAGGCCATCGCGTTCTCGCTGGTGCACCGCGAGCCGCAGCGCGACCCCGACGAGCTGATCGCCGAGGCCGTCGAGGCCGCGCGCGCCGCCGACACCGCGGTCGTCGTGGTGGCCACCACCGAGCGCGTCGAGTCCGAGGGCTTCGACCGCAAGGACCTGCGCCTGCCGGGCCGTCAGGACGACCTCGTCCGCGCCGTTGCCGCCGCCAACCCGAACACCGTCGTGGTCGTGAACTCCGGCTCCCCGGTGGAACTCCCGTGGCGCGAGGACGTCGCGGCCGTGCTCCTGAGCTGGTTCCCCGGCCAGGAGGGCGGCGACGCCCTCGCCGACGTCCTCACCGGAGCCGAGGAGCCCGGTGGCCGGCTGCCCACCACCTGGGGCGCGTTCGAGGACGCACCCGTCACCGAGGTCACCCCCACCGACGGCCGGCTGGCCTACACCGAGGGCGTGTTCATCGGCTACCGCGCCTGGGAGAGGTCGGGCGCCACCCCGTCGTACGCCTTCGGCCACGGCCTCGGCTACACCGACTGGACGTACGAGTCGATCGAGGTGCGCGACGCGGGCGCGACGGCCGTGGTCCGGGTGCGCAACACCGGTGAGCGGTCCGGTCGCGAGGTGGTCCAGGTCTATCTGGCGCCCGAACAGGCCGACCCCGCCCGCCCGGCCCGCTGGCTGGCCGGCTTCGCGGGAGCCGAGGCGGCACCCGGCGAGAGCGTCGAGGTCACCGTCCCGCTGCCGCGCCGCGCCTACGAGATCTGGGACGAGAACGCCAACGCGTGGGCGCGTCAGGCGGGCGCGTACGAGGTGGAAGCCGGCCGCTCGGTCATGGACCGGCGCGTGAGCACGCGGATCGAGGTCTGAGCGGCTTCGCAGGGTCCGGGTCCGGGTCCGGTCTGGGGGTCCGGGTCCGGGTCCGGGTCCGGTCTGGGGGCCCGGGCCCGGGGCCGCTGGTGGTAGGGGTTCCGGTTGCGGGGGTTCAGGCGCGGGTGCCGAACCCGTACACCGTCTCCGAACGGAACACCTGACCGGGCCTCAGTTCCGTCGACGGGAACTGGGGCCGATTGGGGGAGTCCGGGAAGTGCTGGGTCTCCAGGGCGATCCCGGCGCCGGGCGCGAACGGCAGCGTCGCGTCGAAGTGGTCGCCCGTGTACAGCTGGAGCCCCGGCTCGGTCGTCGCGACGGTCAGCGTCCGCCCCGACGCCGGGTCGTGCAGCTCGGCGACCTCCGCCGGCGCCTCGGTGACCCCCTTGTCGAGCACGTAATTGCGGTCGTGGCCGAGTCCCGGCTTCCGCGGCTTGCGGAAGTCGAAGGCCGTCCCCGCCACCTCGGTGAACTCACCGGTCGGGATCAGATCCCCGTCCGCCGTGGTGAACCGCGAGGCCGCGATGCGCACCTCGTGCCCGCCCGCCGCGTCACCGGAGCCCGCGCCGCCCAGGTTCCAGTACGAGTGGTTCGTCAGGTTCACGACGGTCGGCGCGTCGGTCACCGCCTCGTACGCGATCCGCAGCGCCCCGCCCTCGTCGAGCGTGTACGTCGCCGAGACCTCCATGCGCCCCGGGAAGCCCTCCTCGCCGTGCGGGCTCACCCGGTGCAGCCGCACGCCGTGCTCCAGCGGGTCCGCTTCCCACACGCGCTTGTCGAAGCCGCGCTCGCCGCCGTGCAGCGCGTTCGTCCCGTTGTTCTGCGCCAGGTGGTAGGTCCGGCCGTCGAGCGGGAAGCGGCCGCCCGCGATCCGGTTCGCGTACCGGCCGACCAGCGCGCCCAGGAACGGCCCCGGATGGGCGAGGTACCCGTCCAGAGAGGGAAAGCCGAGCGCCACGTCCGCCGAGGCACCGCTTCGGTCGGGAACCTCCGCCGACTGCACGATGCCGCCGTACGTCAGGACGCGCACCCGCACCCCGCCGCGTTCGAGAGTCCAGCGGTGGACGGGCGTGCCGTCGGGGAGCGTGCCGAAGAGTTCGCTGCGCATGATCGAGACCTTACGCCGGGAGCCCCCGGCTCAGGTGATCGGCTCCTTGGCCGTCACCCGTCGGTACGCCATCGCCGCGAGCCGCGACTGGCCGTCCTTGCTGGGGTGGAACCAGTCCCAGTGACTCAGCTGCTTCCCGTCGAACCGGTAGTCGAAGACCGCCCCGCCGTCGTACCGGCACCGCCGGTCCTTCGCGCACACGTCCTCGAGCACCTCGTTGTACGCCACCACCCGGTCCTGCACCGAGGCCCGGCGCTGCGTCGCCGCTGCCGCGAGGTCGTCCGGGTCGGCCAGCATCGACGAGCAGATGCCGAGCTTCCACACCTGCTTGCCCAGCGGATTCGTCCGGCCCTCCGACCACAGGCGCTTGAGGTCCGGCACGCTCGACACGTACACCTGCGCCTTGGGCACCTCGCGCCGCAGCGTGCGCATCGCCTCCTCGAAGTCGGCGCGGAACGTGTCGACCGGCGTCATCGAGGCGGGCGTCGGCCGGCAGGCGTCATTGGCTCCGGCCATCACCGTCACCAGGCCCGGCGACACCGCGGCCGCCTGCTCCATCTGCGCGGGAAGGTCAGCCATCCGTGCACCGGTGCGCGCGTAATTCCAACTGTGTGTGGCCGCCCGGTCCTTCCCCAGGAGCCGGACCGCGAGACTGCGCACCCCGGTGTCGGAACCGGTCGCCCACGACACCTCCGGGCAGTCCGTGAGGACCGAGCAGGCGTCGAAGCCCCGCGTGATGGAGTCGCCCACGGCGGCAACGGAGCGCGGGCTCGTGTCCCACCTGGGGGTGGGTTTCGGGGACGGCTTCGTGCCGGCCGTACTGCCCTTCGGTCCTGAGGAGTTGTCGCCGATCGCGTCGCATGCGGCGAGGCCCGCGGCGCCGAGCAGAACCGCCGTCACACCGGCGACAGCGGCCCGGACGGCAGCTGACCGGTGGCTTCGGATCCGCATCCCGTTGTCCTCTCTCACCGCTTCTGGCCGCCGCCGGCACCTCTGTCGTCGAACGTGACGCCGCGCACCCCGCCGCGGTTGAGTCCCCGCGGGTGAAAGGTCGGCGTTTGAGGGCGCCGGGACCGACGGTACGTCACACTCCTTGCGCCGCCACACGGTAGCCTCGCCCCGTGGCGGCCCGGCCATTGCTGTCGCGGCAGCGACAGGGCGGTCGGCCGCCCCGGTGAGGCCCCGCAATAAAGCTTCCGCTAAATTACATCACGTCACATCTGTCCCTTTTTTCCTGGTTCCCCTGGTTCAACTGCTCTTCGGGGAAAACTGCTCGGCACGGGCGCGAGGCCGCCGGGGAAGGCGAACCTCGTCCCACACTGGAGGTCCCGGTGACGACACGTGGAGTCCTGTACGTGCACTCCGCGCCGCGCGCGCTGTGCCCGCACGTCGAATGGGCAGTCGCGGGCGTGCTCGGCGCGCGTATCAACCTCGACTGGATCCGGCAGCCGGCGGCGCCGGGCACCTGGAGATCCGAGTTCTCCTGGCGCGGCGAGGCGGGCACCGCCTCCAAGCTGGCGTCCGCGCTGCGCGGCTGGCAGCTCCTGCGCTTCGAGGTGACCGCGGAACCCTGCGCGACGGCCGAGGGCGAGCGCTACAGCGCCACGCCCGAACTGGGCATCTTCCACGCCGTCACCGGAATCCACGGCGACATCCTCATCCCCGAGGACCGGCTGCGCGCCGCGCTCACCCGGTCCAAGAGCGGCGAGACGGATCTGGAAGCCGAACTCGCCAAGCTCCTGGGCAAGCCCTGGGACGACGAACTGGAACCCTTCCGCTACGCGGGCGAGGGCGCCCCGGTGCGGTGGCTGCACCAGGTGGTGTGAGGCGTTCCGCATGTTCTGTGCAGGCGTTCTGACAGGTAGTGCTTCGCAGTTGCCGAAGGGGCCCTCACCGTGATGGTGGGGGCCCCTTCGGCTACGTACGTGTACGCGGGGATCAGACCGAGCGGAACGCCAGCACGACGTTGTGTCCGCCGAAGCCGAACGAGTCGTTCAGCGCGGCGATGCGGCCCTCGACGGGCAGCTTGCGGGCCTCACCGCGGACGATGTCGGCGGCAGCCTCCGCCTCCGGGTCGAGGTTCTCGACGTTGATCGTCGGCGGAGCCACCCGGTGGTACAGGGCGAGCACCGACGCGACCGACTCGATACCGCCGGCGCCGCCGAGGAGGTGGCCCGTCATCGACTTGGTGGCGGAGACCGCCATGTGGTCGGTGTCGTCGCCGAAGACCTTGCGCAGCGCCTTGAGCTCGGCCACGTCACCGGCCGGCGTCGAGGTCGCGTGCGCGTTCACGTGCACGATCTCGGCCGGGTCCAGGTCGGTGTTGTCGAGCAGGTTCTGCAGGGCCTGAGAGATGCCACGGCCGCCCGGCTCCGGCTGGACGATGTCGTGGCTGTCGGCGGAGATGCCCTGGCCGACCGCCTCCGCGTAGACGCGGGCACCGCGCTTGGCGGCGTGCTCGGCGGACTCGAGGACCAGGACACCGGCGCCCTCACCGAGGACGAAGCCGTCCCGGCCGACGTCGTAGGGACGCGAGGCGCCCTGCGGGTCGTCGTTGTTCTTGGACATCGCCATCATGTTGCCGAAGGCGGCGATGGGCAGCGGGTGGATGGCCGCCTCGGTGCCACCGGCGACCACGACGTCCGCACGGCCCGTGCGGATCATCTCGATCGCGTAGCCGATGGCCTCGGCGCCGGACGCGCAGGCGGAGACCGGGGTGTGCACACCCGCACGGGCGTTCACGGCCAGGCCCACGTTGGCCGAGGGGCCGTTCGGCATGAGCATCGGGACGGTGTGCGGGGAGACGCGGCGTACGCCCTTCTCCTTCAGCACGTCGTACTGGTCGAGGAGCGTCGTCACGCCGCCGATGCCGGAGGCGATGACCGCGCCGAGCCGGTCGGGGGCGACGGCGGGGTCCTCACCGGCCTTGTCGGTGTAACCGGCGTCGGCCCAGGCCTCCTTGGCCGCGATCAGCGCGAACTGCGCCGAGCGGTCCAGGCGGCGGGCCTGCGGGCGCGGGATGACCTCACTCGGTTCCACGGCGATCTGCGCCGCGATACGGACCGCCTGGTCGGCGGCCCACTCCTGTTCGAGGGGACGGACACCGGAACGACCGGCGACCAGACCCTCCCAGGTGGACGTCGCGTCGCCACCCAGCGGTGTGGTTGCGCCGATACCGGTGACGACCACGGTGCGATTGGTCGGGCTCACAGGAATTCTTTCTCCAACGGATGCGAGGGATTCAGCGGCGCCACCGCCGGGTGGCGGAGCGGCAGCACTAGGCGAGCGGTTGATCAGGCCTGGTGCTTGACGATGTAGTCGGTGGCGTCACCGACGGTCTTGAGGTTCTTGACGTCGTCGTCCGGGATCTTGACGTCGAAGCGCTCTTCGGCGGCGACGACGACCTCGACCATGGACAGCGAGTCGACGTCCAGGTCGTCGGTGAAGGACTTGTCCAGCTGGACGTCCTCGACCGGGATGCCGGCGATCTCGTTCACGATCTCCGCGAGACCGGCGACGATCTCTTCCTGAGTGGCGGCCATGTTGGCGCTCCTTCTTACGTATCCAGAGGGTGTGGCGGCGTTGGTGCCCGGAGTGATCCGGGACGGTCTGCCTAGGGGAGGGTAACGACCGTGGCGGCGTAGACGAGACCCGCCCCGAAGCCGATGACGAGGGCGGTGTCGCCGCTCTTCGCCTTCCCGGTCGCCAGAAGCCGCTCCATCGCGAGCGGAATCGAGGCGGCCGAGGTGTTGCCGGTGGTCTCGATGTCACGGGCGACCGTGACATGCTCCGGCAGTTTCAGAGTCTTCACCATCGAGTCGATGATCCGCATGTTTGCCTGGTGCGGAATGAAGACGTCCAGGTCGTCCGCGCTGATCCCGGCCGCGTCCAGCGCCTGCTGGGCAACCTTCGCCATCTCGAACACGGCCCAGCGGAACACCGCCTGGCCCTCCTGCGTGATCGCAGGGAACTTGATGTCGCCCTTGCTGTCGAGCGGCAGCTTCGACACATCGCCGACGCGGAACTCGTCCCACGGCACGGTCTGCTTGATCGTCTCGGACTTGTCGCCCTCGGAACCCCAGACGGTGGGGCCGATGTGCGGCTCCTGCGAGGGGCCGACGACAACGGCGCCGGCGCCGTCACCGAACAGGAAGGCCGTAGCGCGGTCCTCCAGGTCGGTCAGGTCGCTCAGCCGCTCCACGCCGATCACCAGCACGTACTCGGCGCTGCCCTCGACGACCATGCCCTTGGCGAGGGTCAGGCCGTAGCCGAAGCCCGCGCACCCGGCGGAGATGTCGAACGCGGCAGCCTTGGCGGTGCCGAGCTTGTCCGCGATCTCGGTCGCGATGGCCGGGGTCTGCTTGAAGTGCGACACGGTCGACACGACCACGGCGCCGATCTGCTCCGCGCTGATCCCGGCGTCCGCGATGGCCTTGCCGGAAGCCTCGATCGACATCGCGGCCACGGTCTCCGCGTCGGAGGCCCAGTGGCGCGTCGCGATGCCCGAACGGGAGCGGATCCACTCGTCGGACGAGTCGATCTTCTCGAGGATCACCTCGTTCGGCACGACCCGCGTCGGCCGGTAACCGCCGACGCCCATGATGCGCGCGTACGGGGCGCCCTGACTGGGCTTGATCTTCGACATGCTCTCGGGGCTCCTTGTCAGGCCGTCTGCGTGTCCGCCGCGGCGGAGGTGTGCTCGGCGATCAGGGCGCGGGCTGCGTCGAGGTCGTCGGGGGTCTTGAGGGCGAGGGTCGCAACGCCCGGCAGGGCGCGCTTGGCAAGACCGGTGAGAGTGCCGCCCGGGCACACCTCGACGAGAGCGGTCACGCCGAGCTCCTTGAAGGTCTCCATGCACAGGTCCCAGCGCACCGGGTTGGCCACCTGGCCGACCAGACGCGAGACGACCTCGGCACCCGTGGCGACCGTCCGGCCGTCCTTGTTCGACACGTACGTGACCGTGGGGTCGGCCGGGGTGAGGGCCTGGGCGGCCTCTTCCAGCGTCGCCACCGCGGGAGCCATGTGGCGGGTGTGGAACGCGCCGGCCACCGTCAGCGGCACGACCCGGCGTACGCCCTCGGGCTTGTCGGCCTCGAGCGCGGCGAGCTCCTCGAGGGTGCCCGCGGCCACGATCTGGCCCGCGCCGTTCACATTCGCCGGGGTCAGGCCCAGCTTCTCCAGGTGCGCGGTGGTGACCTCCGGGTCGCCGCCGAGCAGGGCGGACATACCCGTCTTGGTCACGGCGGCCGCCTCGGCCATGGCCAGACCGCGCTTGCGCACGAGCTGGAGGGCGGCGGTGTCGTCGAGAACCCCGGCGAAGGCCGCCGCGGTGATCTCGCCGACGCTGTGGCCCGCGACGGCGTCGGGAGCGATGCCGCCAAGTGCCGCGGCAGACAGGAGTCCGGCCGCGACGAGCAGAGGCTGAGCGACGGCCGTGTCACGGATCGCGTCCGCGTCGGCCTGCGTGCCGTAGTGGGCAAGGTCGAGCCCGATGGCGTCCGACCACGCGGCGACGCGGTCTGCGGCACCGGGGAGGTCGAGCCAGGGAGTCAGGAAGCCGGGCGTCTGAGCGCCTTGGCCGGGAGCGACGAGTACGAGCACTCTCACACTCTCTCTTGTGGACGGCCACGGCCGCCCGTGGGGACAGGGACGAAGAACCGAAGGGGGAATTGTAGGCCCCCGACAAAAGGCTACGACTGAGGATCCGCGTCGGCCAGGCGCCCCAGGATCAGCGCGATTCGCAGCGTGAACGCCGACCTGACATCGGAGGGTGACCAGCCGGTGACGTCCGTCACACGTCGGAGCCGGTAGCGGACGGTGTTCGGGTGGACGAAGAGCATCCGGGCCGCCCCTTCGAGACTGCTCGCCTGTTCCAGATAGACGCTGAGCGTCTCCAGGAGAGCCGAACCGGCCTCCTCGAGTGGTCTGTAGATCTCCTCCACCAACTGCTCGCGCGCGGCAGGGTCGCTCGCGATCGCCCGCTCCGGAAGGAGATCATCCGCCAGAACGGGGCGCGGAGCGTCCTGCCACGCCCCGCACGCCTTGAGTCCGGCGGCCGCGGCCTGTGCCGACCTGGTCGCGGCGAGCAGGTCGGGAACCACGGGGCCGGCCACCACGGGACCCGCCGCGTACGGGCCGATCAGCGACTTCGCGACCTGCAGCGGATTGTTGTTGCCGCCGGCGATGACGACGAGGCGGTCGCCGAGTACCCCGGTCAGGACCTGGAGCTTGGCGTGCCGGGCGGCCCGGCGGATCGCCTCGACGGTCAGCTCGCTGTCCCCGTCGGGGGCGGTGCCGAGCACCACGCACACGTGCTCCGGCGAGTTCCACCCGAGCGCCGCGGCCCTGCTGACAGCGCCTTCGTCGGCCTCGCCCGAGAGAACCGCGTTGACCACCAGGGACTCGAGTCGGGCGTCCCACGCGCCGCGCGCCTCGGCCGCCTGCGCGTAGACCTGGGCGGTCGCGAAGGCGATCTCCCGTGCGTAGACGAGCAGCGCCTCACGCAGGATCGACTCGTCGCCGGGCGCCGCGACCTCGTCGATGGCGGACTCCATGACCTCGATGGTCGTGCGGACCATCTCCACGGTCTGGCGCAGCGTGATGGCACGGGTCAGCTCGCGGGGCGCGGTGCCGAAGACGTCGGTCGAGATCGCCTGGGGGGCGTCCGGGTGCCGGAACCACTCGGTGAAGGCCGCGATACCTGCCTGCGCGACCAGCCCGATCCAGGAGCGGTTCTCCGGTGGCATCGCCCGGTACCAAGGCAGCGTCTCGTCCATGCGCGTAATGGCCTGCGCGGCGAGGCTCCCGGACGACTTCTCCAGGCGCTTCAGGGTCGCGGAGTGCGGGTGGGGGTTCGCACGGCGGTCGCGATGGTCCGGGGCTTCGTTCGCTGAGGGTTCGGGCACGGGGACAAGACTGCCTTATCGGGACGGCTCAGCGGAGTGGAGGGTGCAAGGTGGCCGCGTGGACGTCCCCGTCCGGGTCTACCGTGTACGGCGTGATGGAAGTACGTCGCTCCGGCGACCGGTACCCCGGCGGCGAGCCGGACGCCGGAATCGAGTCGTTCCACGCCTTCTCCTTCGGGCCCCACTACGACCCCGACAACCTGCGCTTCGGATCGATCCTGGCCTGCAACGAGGAACGTCTGGCGCCGGGCGCGGGCTTCGACGAGCATCCGCACAGCCACACCGAGATCGTCACCTGGGTCGTCTCGGGCCGGCTCACCCACCGCGATTCGACGGGGCACGAGTCCGTCGTCGCCCCGGGCGATGTGCAGCGCCTCAGCGCGGGCGGCGGAGTGCGTCATGTCGAGCGCAATGACGGCCCCGACCCGCTCGTCTTCGTCCAGATGTGGCTCGCTCCTGTGGAACCGGGCGGCGACCCGGTCTACGAGGTCGTGCACGGCATCGCCGACTCCACGCCCTACGACGTGCCCGAGGCCGGCTCCCTCCTGCATGTGCGCCGCCTCGGACCGGGGGAGCGAGCCGCCGTCCCGGACGCGGCCCAGGTGTACGTTCATGTCGTGAGCGGTGAAGTGGTGCTCGGCGGTGAGAAGTTGGGTGCGGGCGACTCGGTCAGGATCGCCGGGGAATCCGGCCTCGAAGCCGTGGCGTCAGGACCGGCGGAACTGCTGCTGTGGGAGATGGCCACCCGCTGAGGCCTCCCTTGCGAACAGCCGCGCGTCCCTCACACGCGACCGCGCAGGACCGCCCCCTCACACCTCGGCGAGCACTGCGTCCGTGAAGGGGGGCCACACCTCGGCCGCCCACGGCCCGAAGGCCCGATCGGTCAGTGCCACACACGCGACACCCGCGTCGGGGTCGACCCACAGGAAAGTGCCCGACTGTCCGAAATGCCCGAACGTCCGCGGCGACGACGAACTGCCCGTCCAGTGCGGCGACTTGGAGTCCCTGATCTCGAACCCGAGCCCCCAGTCGTTCGGGTTCTGGTGCCCGTACCCCGGCAGCACGCCCTTGAGGCCCGGATACTGAACGGTCATCGCCTCGGCGACGGTCCGCGGATCGAGCAACCGGGGAGCTTGCACCTCGGCGGCGAACCGCACCAGGTCGTCCACGGTCGACACCCCGTCCTTGGCGGGCGAGCCCTCCAGTGAGGTCGAGGTCATCCCGAGCGGCTCGCACACCGCCTGGTGCAGATACTCCGCGAACGGGATCTCCGTCGCCTTCGCGATGTGGTCGCCGAGCACCTCGAACCCCGCATTCGAGTACAGCCGCCGTGTACCGGGCGCCGACGTCGCCCGGTGCTCGTCGAAGGCGAGCCCGGAGGTGTGCGCGAGGAGGTGGCGCACCGTGGAACCCTCGGGGCCGGCCGGGTCGTCGAACTCGATCGCGCCCTCTTCGTAGGCGACGAGGGCGGCGTAGGCGGCGAGCGGCTTGGTGACCGAGGCCAGCGGGAAACGCTGGGCCGTCGGACCGTGCGCCCCGAGGACCGTGCCGTCCGCGCGGACGACGGCTGCGGCGGCGGTCGGTACCGGCCAGTTCTCGATCATCGCAAGGCTCTGCATGGCCACGAGCCTAACGGGCTCCGCGAGGACCCCGTCCTACGCCCACGAGCTGGGCCGGGCCGTCGCGCGGGCCGATTCGCATCGACGGACGCCGTCCGGAATTCCTCCCCGATGTGCTTGCTTGGAGTGCACTTCAACGTTCTAGCGTGGGGGCATGACGGTGATGGAGACCACCCCCGCACCCAGCAAGGCCGACGTCTGCGCATCGGCCCCCACCGCTCACCCGCGCCCGGAGGGCCAGGACCGCTACACGATCAGCGAGGTCGTGGCCTTCACCGGACTGACCGCCCACACGCTGCGCTGGTACGAGCGGATCGGGCTCATGCCCCACATCGACCGCTCGCACACGGGCCAGCGCCGCTACAGCAACCGGGACCTCGACTGGCTCGCCTTCGTGGGCAAGCTGCGGCTGACCGGGATGCCGGTGGCACACATGGTGCGCTACGCCGAACTCGTGCGGATCGGTGAGGACACCTTCGAGGAGCGCCGCGAGCTCCTCGAATCGACGCGCAGGGACGTGCTGTCCCGGATCGCCGAACTCCAGGACACCTTGTCCGTGCTCGACCTCAAGATTGACTTCTATTCGGGCGCCCGGCGGGCGTCGGAGAGGGCCTGAACCGAATGAGCAGCACGGAGCAGCCGCAGCGGATTTCCACTGTTGAGTTGGGAAACAACGGGCCCTTGGTGGGCGTGCAGGGCCTCGGCTGCATGGGCATGAGCTGGGCCTACGGTCCGACGGACGCCGACGAGGCGCGGGCCACCCTGGAGCGGGGCCTGGAACTCGGCGTCACCTTGTACGACACCGCCGACGCCTATGCCGCCGGCGAGAACGAGAAATTCCTTGCTCCCTTCCTCAAGGCACACCGTGACGAGGTGGTGCTGGCCACCAAGTTCGCCCTGGGCGTGGACCCGAGCGACCCCACGAAGCGCGTCATCAACAACGATCCCGAGTACATCCGCGCCTGCATCGACGCCAGCCTCCAGCGTCTCGGCGTCGACACGATCGACCTCTACTACATGCACCGCCGCGACGTGAACGTGCCGCTCGAGGAGACGGTCGGCGTGATGGCCGAACTCGTCACCGCCGGCAAGGTCAAGCACCTCGGCCTCAGCGAGGTCACCGGCGGCGAACTGCGCGCCGCCCAGGCCGTGCACCCGATCGCCGCCCTCCAGTCCGAGTGGTCGCTGTTCAGCCGCGACATCGAGAAGGAGGTCGTGCCGACCGCCGCCGAACTGGGTGTCGCCCTCGTGCCGTACTAGCCGCTCGGGCGCGGCTTCCTCACCGGCTCCTTCGTCAGCGCCGACAAGGAGCTCGGCGCGGACGACTTCCGCCGCCAGCAGCCCCGCTTCACCGGCGACAACGCCGCCGCCAACGCGGCCCTGCTCGAGCCGGTGCGCCAGGTCGCCGAGGCCCATGGCGCCTCCCTCGGCCAGATCGCCCTGGCCTGGGTGCAGCAGCAGTCGAGGGCCTTCGGACTCCCCGTCGTCCCGATCCCCGGCACCCGCAAGCGCAGCCGCATCGAGGAGAACGCCGCGGCCACCCGCATCACCCTCACCGACGCCGAACTCGCCCTGATCGCCCCCATTGCCTCCCAGGTCGCGGGCGACCGCTACGCCGACATGACCTTCACCTCGGCGGGGCGCGAGTAACACCCCGGTGCCACCTGCCCGGTCCGCCGCCGAGGGCACCTCCTGCCCCGGTGGCGGCCGGCCGGCACCTCACGCGAGCCCCAGCGCGAACACCGCGAACCCCGCGGCCAGCAGCCCGGCCAGCGCCCGCCGCGCATGCGTCGCCCGCTTCCAGGGAGCCTCGAAGCCCCGCGTGTACCTGCCGATCAGCACGAGCAGCCCGGCGAAGACCGGAAGCCACGCGATCCTCGTCGCTATCCAGCCCAGTGAGTCCGGACTCGTCGTCAGCCCGGGTATCGCACCGGCGAAGGAACCCGGTATCGCCGCCGTCAGCAGCGCGGTCTGGTGCCAGCAAAGGATCGTCATCGCCGAGAGATTGATGACGACGACCGGCGCCCACAGCGCGGGCCGCCGCAGCAGCCGGCCGATCCGGTCCCGCAGGAGCATCGCCGCACCGCTCTGCGCGGCCGCAAGCGCGAGCACCAGCAAGGACGGCGGATGGGAGTTCGTCCGTGCCTCCCCCGGTACGCCCACCATCGACTCCGGGTAGTGGAACGCGAGGAGCAGCGTCGCGAACAGGGCGGCGCCCCCGATCAGCAGCGCCCACGCACCACGCCTTCCGATCCTCTTCTCGCCCCAGCAGACGCCCAGTTGGTAGGCGAACATCCAGCCGGGGAGCAGGTTGAGCAGGCTCAGCCAGGACGGCATGGCATCCGCATACGGCCCGTAGCGCAGGAAGTCGATCACGGCTACGGACCCGAGCAGCGGTGCCGCCGCCCACGCCCCCAGCTTCCGTGCGGCGCGTACGCAGTACGGCGTGAGCGCGGTGATCACCGTATAGACGCCCACGAACCACAGCGGCTGTATCACCAGCGTCGAGCCCGTGTGCAAGGTCTTCTCCGGCACCCCGAGCGCGTACAACGCGGGGATCAGCGCGGCGCATACCGCCGTCACCCCGAGGACCGGGCGGCCCAGACGTGCCAGCCGGCCGCCCAGCCAGGCGCTCGTCGATCCGCCCGCCTCCAGTGCCCGCCGGTACGACAGAACGGATGCGTAGCCCCCCACCAGGAAGAAGATGCCGAGCATCTGCAGTACCCAGCTGATCGGGGCGAGGAATCCGAAGGAGGACAGCGGGCTCGTGTTGTGCAGCGCGCCCTGACCGTCGAGGGAGAAGCCGCCAAGGAGCCAGTGGCCCATGGGTACGGCGAGCAGCGCGAGTGCGCGCAGACCGTCTATCGCCCGGTCCCGGTGGGCCGGTGTCTTCGCGTCGATGGCGGACGCGGTCCTGCGCAGAGTCGCGATACTCATGACGTCGCTCCAGTCGCGATACGGGTGAAAGCGCGCAGCGAGTCCGTGCCGGGCGCGAAGTAGCCGGTGTGGCCCTCGGCGTCGTGGGCCGGTATACGGCGGGCGCCGAAGGAGGGGTCGGTCGGGTCGGTGCCGTGGCCCAGGCCGAACAACTCGACGTTCGGCACGCGGCCGATCCAGTCGCTGTCGTCCCGCGCGGCCCAGACCCGGGCCTTGGTGCGCAGCTCGGCCACCTTGTCCGCGCGCAGGCCCGGGGAGCCGAGCACCACGAGGTCGGACGCGGGCAGTCGGGCGGCGGAGAGTCCGCACACCACCGATCCGTAGCTGTGGCAGAAGACGGAGGGACGTGGCGCGCCCGACGCCGTCAGGCCCTGGACGAAGCGGGTCAGTCTCGGTGCGCCCGCCTCGGCGAGCCGGCCGGTGGCGGCGTCCGGCCCCAGGCCGACAGGCGTCGTGTATCCCGCCCACGCCACGACCGCCGTGCGGCCGCCCGACGCCTCGTACAGCGAGCGGGCCATCCCCGCAGGGGTGCCGTACGGATCCTCGGCCCGATCGAACGAGCTCAGGTCGATGTCCGAGCCGGGCACGACGACGGACACATGCTCGGCGCCCGCCAAGTCCCCGAACACCTCGGCCACCTGGCCGCGGCCTCGCGGGTCGAAGGCCAGTATCTGCCGCCCGGGCTTCAGGAGTTCGGCGTATCGGGTGACGAGGAAGCGGGCCTGCGCGTGGTCCTGGGATGTGAGCGAAGGGTCCACCGCACGCGCCCGGGCCCGGTCACGCTCGGCTTTCAACGCACGGGTGTTGGCCTCATAGCGAAGATCCGCAGGGGCGCCGTCGAGATTGCCGACCACGGTCGGATGCCGCGCGACCAGATCCTGCCGCTCGGCGTCGCCCAACCCGCGGAAGAACCCCGCCACCTGGGCCGGCCTCGCGGTCGCCGGATCGGGCAGCCCGACGCCGAGGGCGTGATCCGCACGCCAGGATGCCGCGCCGGGCGGCGGACCCGTGAGGGGAGTCTGCTCGCTTCCGACGGCCCAGCCCGCCGTGCCCGCCACGACAGTCGTCGTGAGCGCGGCGGCGACCAGTGTCCTACGGCCGCGTTGCTTCCATGAGCGCAGGCGCATCGCCCGTCTCCCCTCCGTCCGGTGGTGTGACGAGGGGAAGGTAGGAAGACGACGCCCGGCTCCACGTCACACCGGGGAGCCAACTCTCGGGTGATACCCGGGTATTCGGAGGTGCTACTCAGGTAGGGGGTGTGCCGGGAAGCCCCGTGCTGACCTGGGTGCGGCGCGTGATACCGAGCCCGGGCCTACTGGTCGCCGGGCGTGACGAGGCCGGTCTCGTAGGCGAAAATCACGGCCTGCGCCCGGTCCCGCAGCCCCAACTTCGCGAGCACACGACCGATATGGGTCTTCACGGTCTGCTCCGCGAGGACCAGCTTCTGCGCGATCTCCTGGTTGGACAGGCCCCGGGCGATGAGTTCGAGGACCTCCGTCTCGCGTGGCGTCAGACAGTTCAACTCCGGCGAGCGGTCCCTGCGACCGGACGGGCGCTGCCTCGCGATGTCCTCGATGAGCCGGCGCGTGACCGTCGGGGCGAGCAGCGCCTCTCCGGCGGCCACCACACGCACCGCCGCGATGAGGTCGGCCGGCGGTGCGTCCTTGAGGAGAAAACCCGAAGCGCCCGCGCGCAGCGCCTCGTACACATAGTCGTCCACGTCGAACGTGGTCAGCATCAGGACCTTGGGACGGTGGATCACGCCCGGCGGAGGGTCGAGGAGTGCGCGGGTCGCCGCGATCCCGTCCATCTCGGGCATCCGCACGTCCATGAGGACGACATCCGGATGGGTGGTCCGGCTGACCTCGACACCCTGCTTGCCGTCCGGAGCCTCGCCCACGACGTCGATGTCGCTCTGCGCGGCCAGCAGCGCGGCGAACCCCGCTCGCACCATGGCCTGGTCGTCGACGATGATCACGCGGATGGTCATGCGGTGCCGAATTCCTTTACGACGAGGGGGAGTCGGGCTCGGCCAGCGGGAGTCGGGCCGCGACGCGGAAGCCTCCCCCGGGCAGCGGGCCCACGTCGAGTGTGCCGCCGACCAACCGTACGCGCTCGTGCATCCCGATGAGACCGTGTCCTGTGCCGGTCGTCTCCACGGGTGAAGCATGCTCGCCCGCGGGGCCGTTGACGACGATCACCAGCAGGGCGTCCTCGTCCTTGGAGACGGAGATCTGAGTCCGGGCACCGGGAGCGTGCCGCACGACATTGGCCAGGGCCTCCTGCACGATGCGGTACGCCGAGAGGTCCACCGCGGGCGGCACATCGGTCAGCTCCCCGACGAGCGTCAGCTCGGGCATCGACAACTCCGCCGGGACACCGCCCCGTACCGTGGCCTCCACCAGTTGCTGAAGTCGGCCGAGCCCCGGCTGAGGCGCGCGCTCGCCGCCCGGGGCGTCCTCGCTGCGCAGCACCGCGAGAAGTCGCCGCATCTCACCGAGCGACTCCCTGGCGCCCGCCGCTATCGAGCCGAACTCCTCGCACGCCTCGGGGGTCAGGCCCTGGAGCCGGTACGGCGCGGAGTCCGCCTGCACCGTGATGACCGACATGTGATGAGCCACGACGTCGTGCAACTCCCGTGCGATACGCGCCCGTTCCTCAAGGAGAGTGCGCCGGGAACGCTCGGCCTCGTTGATCGTCTCCTGCTCGACGAGTCTGCGCTGTGCTTCCCCGCGCTCGCGCAACAGCGTCCCCAACAGCAGCACCCCACCGCTCAGCACGATCATCAGCACGCTCGTGGCCTGGCTGTCCGAGGGGCGGAACATGTCGAGGACGAGTCCGGACACCACCGTGACCAGCCAGACTCCCAGGACCGTGCGTCTGCCCTCCCGCAGGGACAGGACGAAGCACAAGGCCACATATCCCACGATGACCATGGGGGTCCAGGGCGCGGCGTGCTGGGAGGCCGAACTTTGGATCGCAATCGCTCCGACGATGTCCGCGACGATCACGATGCCCCACGCGAGCAGCGGCCGGCTGACGGCGAGCAGCAGCGGAGCGGCCTGTGCGACCCCCAGGGCGCCGGCGAGACCGCCGGGGACCCCGTAGTCGTTCGACAGGACCTGGGTGGTGACCGGGATCAGTGTGGCGACGAAGCCCAGCGCGAGCACATAGGGGACCAGCCGCACCCAGCGGCTCGACGAGCGGGCGAGCAGAGGCTCGGCCGGTCCGGCAGGAGCGGCGAGCGAGGCCCCGGCCGCCCGCAGCCCGCCGAGGACGGCGGCGAGCACGCGGCGCGGCCCCCCTGGCGGTGCGGCCTTGCCGTCCGTCGGGCGGGGCTCCTGGTCAGGTGCAGTCGATGTGGGGCTCATGGCCTGATCAGCGTAGGCAACAACCGCCCGCGGTGCCGTCATACCGAGGAGCTCACCGCACCCCGTACCCAGGTATGACATGAGGGGCCGACCGACGGACCGAACCTCGACGAGTTCACGTACGCCAGGGCCGCACCCGGAGCAGGGGCCACCCCATGCCGGGGCCGCTCGCCGCCGATGCCGGGCTCGCACGCCGGGGCCGGCCTACAACTCGGCCAGCAGCTCGGCCTTCTTCGTGGAGAACTCGGCGTCCGTGACGAGGCCCGCCTGATGCAGCTCGCCCAGGTGACGGATGCGGTCGGCGATGTCCGCGGGGTCACGCCGGGCAGGGGAGGCGCCGGACGCGGGCACGGCCGAGCCCGCCCTGATGGCCGCGAGGATGGACGCGGCGAAGGGCAGTGACTCGTGCACGGGCCCGTATCCGAGACCGAAGATCACAGCGGCCGGGTCCTGGTCGGCCTGAGCGGGCTGCTCGGACACGTCGCGGTGCAACAGCCGCAGGTGGCCCTCGAAGACTTCGGGCGAACGCCATTCGACGCCGCTCAGATCCGAGACGGGAAAGCTCTTGTCGCCGGCCTTCCACTTCGCCGACGACGCCCCGGTCCAGAACCATCGGAACGCCACGGACTTACCGTCGAAAGAGGCCTTGCCGTCGTAGGCCTTGAAGTGCAGTGGCGCCTCGGGCGCCGCCACCAGGTAGCGGCCCGCCGGTGCTCCCTTGTCCAGGGCCAGCACGTCGCGCAGTTCGTCCGCGTAGTACTCGGCGAGTGTCTCGCGCTCGGCGGGCAGGACGAGCCGGTAGGGGTCGCACCCCTCCTTGAGCTGTCCCGCGGCCGCGTCCATCAGGGGATCGGCGCCCGGTCTCGGCACGGCGCGCAGGATGACGGTCCCGCGCTTGCCGGGAGTGAGTGTCACCGCCGCGATCGCCTCATAGGGGATGCGGCGCTCACCGAGCGTTTGGAGCAGCTTCGGCGTGCGGATTCCCCGTTCGAAGCGGATGAACACGGAGTCGGACCCGAACTCCCAGGCGGCATGAAATCCGGCCAGTACGTCACCCATACGGCTCATCGTATGCGGCACGCGCGCCTCCGTCCCCTGTTGCGTCGTGCCCCTGTTTCACCGATTTCTACGCGCGTCAGGCCGATGTTGTGCCGGAAGATCCGTCACGACAGGTGTCATGCCCGCTCGCACATCGCAGGGTGCGGTACGAACCGATGCCGATGTCGGCGAAGTTGCTGAGGCTCTCCGTACCCGGCTCGAAATAGCCGGTGTGCCCGCGCGCGCCCGCTGCCGACAGGACCCGGGCGCCGAATCCACGGGAGACGGGGTCGGCGCCGTGACCGATCCCGCCGACCTCCAGGTACGGCACGTCCTGGATCCAGTCGTCGCTGTCCCGCATCGCCCACACGCGCGCGTGGGTGCCCAGTTTCGCGGCCTTCTTGGCACGCATTCCGGGGCTGCCGGCCACCGCGATGTCGCTCACCCGGGAGGGCAGCTTGTGGGCGGCGACACCGCACACCACGGAGCCGTAACTGTGGCAGTACAGGGCCACCGGAGTGCGGCCCGGCAGTGCGCTCACCAGGGCGTTGAGCCGGGTGGCGCCCTCCTCCGCGCGCATCGCGGTGGCCGCGTCGACGCCGAGACCCGCGGGCGTCGTGTAGTCGGCCCAGGCGATCACGGCTGTGCGTGTGCCGGGTCCGGCGGCGCGCTCCGCGCGGTACAAGGAGCTGGCCATGCCGACCGGCGCCGAGTACTTGCGGACGGTCCGCTGGAACGTGAGGAGGTTGGTGTCGACGCCGGGGACCACGACCGAGACGCGCTGGGCCTTGTCGAGGTCCCCGAAGACCTCGGCGACGCGGCCGGTGCCCAGGGGGTCGAAGGCGAGGATCTTGCGGTCGGGGCTCATCAGCGACGCGTACCGGTTCATGCGCTGGCCGGCGTCGTGCTGTCCCGCGGTGGAGAGCCGGTTGTCGTGCGTGCTCTTCCGCGCCACCTTGCGTGCCTGGTCGAGGGCGATGCGGTTGGCGCGGTAGCGCAGCTCCACCGGCGCGCCGTTCATGTTGCCGACGGCGAGCGGGTAGTGAGTGGCGAGCCGGGTGCGCTGCTGGCTGGTGAGTGAGGCGAAGAACTGCGCGAGGCGGGCGGGCGAGCCGTCCGGGTTCGGCAGAGCGTGCCCGTTGAGGTGGCCGTGCTCCCACGCCGTGACGGCGGCGTCGAGTGGCGAGGTGACGCCCTTGTGGCGCACGGCGGTCCAGCCGGTGGTCGCCAGCATGACGAACACGACGGCCAGTGCGAGCAGTGCGCGCCAGACGCTGAGTTGCGGGGATGAGTCGAAGGAAGTCACTGCGGGACACCCTAGGAGAACCGCGGTCCAACCCGCGAAATCGGTGAGGCAGATCACGTTTCTGGCGGGGTAATTAGGGCAAATCGGGCCTAGCTTAGGTGATGTCGTCACAGTCCGTAGGCGCTGATTGCGCCCTATGCGAGCGGTAGTGCACGGTCGGTCACTCTGCGCGCCATTTTCCCGCCAACACTGGCCCCAGCTGGTCGAGATAGGACTCCGTGACCTCGCGGATCGACTCGACGCTGATGTCCTCGCCTGCGCCCCACAGTCGCCCGGCCATGCGCATCACACCGCTGAACGCGGCCACTGTCACACGGGGGCGCAGATCCCTTTCCACGTCGAGGCCCTCGCGCTCGGCGATCACGCGCGCGATCTCTTCCTCCAGCTCCGTGGAGCGGCGCAGGTGGACGGCGCTCAGGGAGGGGGTGGATTCGATCATCTGGTAGGTGCGCATGTGGAGTTCGACCGGAACGACCTCCTCGATGGGCTCGCCGAGGGTGTCCCAGGCGTCGAGCACGGCACCGCGCAGGGCCTCGAACGGGCTGTCGCTCGCGGGGCGTTCGCGCAGGAGGGCGATGAAGCGGGACTCCACCATGTCCTGGACCGCGAACGCGGTCTCCTCCTTGCTGGTGAAGTACCGGAAGAAGGTGCGCTGCGAGACGTCGACGGCCTCCGCGATTTCGTCAACCGTCGTGCGGTCGTACCCCTTTGTGGTGAAGAGTTCCAGCGCGGAGCGCAGCAGGGCGTCACGGGTGCGCTGCTTCTTGCGTTCCCGCAGCCCTGAACGCGCTTCCTGCGTCTTCACTCGCGCCCCTCTTTTCGCCTGTTTGCGCAGATCAGCTTACCTGTGAGCGACATGACAGTTACCGACTTGTGAATTGGTTTGTCAATTGTCAGTGGCTGTCATTAGCCTCGAACGCATGACTAGTCAGACCACCGTCGACAAGGCGGACAAGGCTCCGGAGCCCGTGTCCGTTCCGGCCCCGGCCAAGGGGCTTCGCGGCCACCCCTGGCTGACGCTGTTCTCCGTCGCGATCGGCGTGATGATGGTCGCCCTCGACGGCACCATCGTGGCCATCGCCAACCCGGCCATCCAGAAGGACCTCGGCGCGAGCTTCGCCGACGTCCAATGGATCACCAACGGCTACTTCCTCGCCCTCGCGGTCACGCTGATCACGGCGGGCAAGCTCGGCGACCGTTTCGGTCACCGGCAGACCTTCCTCATCGGCGTGATCGGATTCGCCGCGGCCTCCGGGGCCATCGGCCTGTCGGACAGCATCGCTCTGGTGGTCACCTTCCGGGTGTTCCAGGGCCTGTTCGGTGCGCTCCTCATGCCGGCCGCGCTCGGCCTCCTGCGGGCCACCTTCCCCGCCGAGAAGCTGAACATGGCGATCGGCATCTGGGGCATGGTGATCGGCGCCTCGACCGCGGGCGGTCCGATCCTCGGTGGGCTGCTCGTCCAGCACGTCAGCTGGCAGTCCGTCTTCTTCATCAACGTCCCCGTCGGCATCGTCGCCCTCGTCCTCGGGCTCCTGATCCTCAAGGACCACCGGGCCGAGAACGCTCCGCGATCCTTCGACATCCTCGGCATCGTGCTGCTCTCCGGCGCGATGTTCTGTCTGGTCTGGGCACTCATCAAGGCCCCGACGTGGGGCTGGGGCGACGGCCTGACCTGGACGTTCCTGGCGGCCTCCGTGCTGTGCTTCGCGCTGTTCGCGATCTGGGAGACGCGCGTCAAGGAGCCGTTGATCCCGCTGGCTCTGTTCCGCTCGGTGCCGCTGTCGGCCGGCGTGGTCCTGATGGTGCTCATGGCCATCGCTTTCATGGGCGGCCTCTTCTTCGTCACCTTCTACTTGCAGAACGTGCACGGCATGAGCCCCGTCGACTCCGGTCTGCATCTCCTGCCGCTGACCGGAATGATGATCGTGGGCTCGCCGCTGGCGGGCGCGATGATCACGAAGGTGGGTCCGCGCATTCCGCTCGCGGGCGGCATGCTGCTCACCGCCGTCGCCATGTACGGCATGTCCACGCTGGAGTCGGGCACGGGCAGCGGCGCCATGTCGCTGTGGTTCGCCCTCCTCGGCCTGGGCCTCGCTCCCGTCATGGTGGGTGCCACCGAGGTCATCGTGGGCAACGCTCCGATGGAGCTCTCCGGCGTCGCGGGCGGCCTCCAGCAGGCCGCCATGCAGATCGGAGGAAGCCTCGGCACCGCCGTGCTCGGCGCCGTGATGGCCTCGAAGGTGGACAACGACCTCGCGGGCAACTGGACCGACGCCAAGCTTCCGCCGCTCACGCCCGCCCAGCTGGACCAGGCGTCCGAGGCGGTCCAGGTCGGTGTGGGCCCGGTCCCGAAGGGCACCCCGCCCGAGCTTGCCGAGAAGATCACCTCGGTCGCGCACGACACCTTCATCTCCGGCATGAGCCTGGCCTGCCTGGTGGCCGCGGGAGTCGCCGTCGTGTCGATCTTCGTGGCGTTCCTGACCAAGCGGGGAACGAACGCCGAGGCGGGCGCGGGGGCCGCACACATCTAGCGCCTCTCAGAGGATGCACTCAGCGGGTCCCCTCGGGGGAAACCCGTAGACCACCCCCGAAGCGCACCCGCACCCGCCCCGAAATGCCCTCAGGGAAATCCTGGGGGCATTTCGCTTATCCGAGTGATCTGATCCGTCAGCTCTTTCCGTCCGATCGCCCACCGGTCCAGAGTGCATACAAGTGACCAGCACGACACGGGGGTTGAACGACATGGGTACGAGGATGCGCGCCGCGATGGGTACGACATTGCCGATGACGGCCGCGGCCGCTGTGGCGGCCGTCCTGCTGACACCGGTCCATGCCGGGGCTGCCGCCCCGCCGACATCGGGGGACTGCGCGGCGGGGGAGCTGTGCCTGTGGGAGAAGCCGGCGTTCAAGGGGCACCGACAGACGTACGAGTTGTCCGGGATCGACGTCGAAAGCTGCGTCGCGCTGCCGGAGGGGGGCAGCGCGCAGGCTCTCGCCAATCGAACCGGACGGCCGGTCACGGCCTACCAGTCCGCAGAGTGCGCCGAGACGGGGGAGTTCCAGACCTATCCCGGCAGCGGCACATGGGCACCCCAATCCCCTTACCGGGTAAGGGCGTTCAAGGTCTGGGAGCGCTGAGATGAAAGAAGGCGAGGTGCGGTGCGGCCCCCGTGGCCGCACCGCACCCCGAACCTCTACGACAGTCGGGACCAGGCCCCTACGCGTCGCCGCCCGCCGGGCCGGGGTCGGCCGCCGAGACGTCGAGGAGCTGGTAGCGGTCGATCGCCTGCTTCAGGACCGAGCGGTCGATCTTGGAGTCGCGGGCCAGCTCCGTGAGCACGCCCACCACGATCGACTGGGCGTCGATGTGGAAGAAGCGACGGGCCGCGCCGCGCGTGTCCGCGAAGCCGAAGCCGTCCGCGCCGAGCGACTGGTACGTGCCCGGCACCCAGCGGGAGATCTGGTCGGGCACGGACCGCATCCAGTCGGAGACCGCGACGAACGGACCCTCCGAGCCGGACAGCTTCCGCGTGACATAGGGGACGCGCTGCTCCTCGTCGGGGTGCAGCAGGTTGTGCCGCTCCACCTCGACGGCCTCGCGGCGCAGTTCGTTCCAGGAGGTCGCCGACCAGACGTCCGCCCTGACGTTCCACTCCGTGGCGAGGATCTGCTGGGCCTCCAGGGCCCACGGCACCGCGACACCCGAGGCGAGGATCTGCGCCGGAGTGGTGCCCGAAGTGCCCGGACTGAAGCGGTGGATGCCCTTGAGGATGCCCTCCACGTCGACATCGGCGGGCTCGGCCGGGTGCTGCAGTGGCTCGTTGTAGACGGTGAGGTAGTAGAAGATGTCCTCGCCGTGCGGGTGCTCGGCGGTGGCGCCGTACATCCGCTGCAGACCGTCCTGCACGATGTGCGCGATCTCGAAGCCGAAGGCCGGGTCGTAGGCGACACAGGCCGGGTTGGTCGAGGCGAGCAGCTGCGAGTGACCGTCCGCGTGCTGCAGACCCTCACCGGTCAGGGTCGTCCGGCCGGCGGTCGCACCCAGCACGAAACCGCGCGCGAGCTGGTCGGCCATCTGCCAGAACTGGTCGCCGGTGCGCTGGAAACCGAACATCGAGTAGAAGACATAGACCGGGATCAGCGGCTCGCCATGCGTCGCGTACGCCGATCCCGCGGCGATCAGCGAGGCCGTGCAGCCCGCCTCGGAGATGCCGTCGTGCAGCATCTGACCCGTCGGCGACTCCTTGTACGCGAGCAGCAGCTCGCGGTCCACGGACTCGTACTGCTGGCCGAGCGGGTTGTAGATCTTCGCGCTCGGGAAGAACGAGTCCATGCCGAACGTGCGGTACTCGTCCGGCGCGATCAGCACGAAGCGGCGGCCGATCTCCTTGTCCCGCATGAGGTCCTTGAGCAGCCGGACGAACGCCATGGTGGTGGCGATCGACTGCTGGCCGGAACCCTTCTTCACACTCGCGTACGTCTTTTCGCCGGGGAGAGTCAGGGGCTTGGACCGCACGACGCGGGTCGGCACATATCCGCCGAGCCCGTGCCGACGGTCGTGCATGTACTGGATCTCCTCCGAGTTGCGGCCCGGGTGGTAGTACGGCGGGGCGCCGTCCTCGAGCTGCTTGTCGGTGATCGGCAGGTGCAGACGGTCGCGGAAGCCCTTGAGGTCGTCGACCGTCAGCTTCTTCATCTGGTGGGTCGCGTTGCGGCCCTCGAAGTTGGGGCCGAGGGTCCAGCCCTTGACCGTCTGCGCCAGGATGACCGTCGGCTGGCCCTTGTGTTCCTTGGCCGCCTGGAAGGCCGCGAAGATCTTCTTGTGGTCGTGCCCGCCGCGCCCCAGGTGCAGGATCTGGTCGTCGGTCATGTTCTCGACCATCGCGCGCAGCCGGTGGTCGCCACCGAAGAAGTGGTCGCGAATGTACGAGCCGGGCTCGGTGGCATACGTCTGGAACTGGCCGTCGGGCGTGGTGTTCAGCTTGTTCACCAGGACGCCGTCGCGGTCCTGCGCGAGCAGCGGGTCCCAACTGCGGTCCCAGACCAGCTTGATGACGTTCCAGCCGGCGCCGCGGAACTGCGACTCGAGCTCCTGGATGATCTTGCCGTTGCCGCGGACCGGACCGTCGAGGCGCTGCAGGTTGCAGTTCACCACGAAGGTCAGGTTGTCGAGACCCTCGCGGGCCGCGATCGACAGCTGGCCGAGCGACTCCGGCTCGTCCATCTCGCCGTCGCCGAGGAACGCCCAGACGTGCGACGCGGAGGTGTCGGCGATGTCGCGGGCCTGCATGTAGCGGTTCATCCGCGCCTGGAAGATCGCGCCCAGCGGGCCGAGGCCCATGGAGACGGTGGGGAACTCCCAGAAGTCCGGCATCAGTCGGGGGTGCGGGTACGACGACAGGCCGAACGGAGCCTTCGACTTCTCCTGGCGGAACGAGTCGAGCTGGCCCTCGGTGAGGCGGTCCAGGAGATAGGCGCGGGCGTAGATGCCCGGCGACGCGTGGCCCTGGAAGAAGATCTGGTCGCCGCCCGTGCCGTCGTCCTTGCCGCGGAAGAAGTGGTTGAAGCCCACGTCGTAGAGCGATGCGGAGGAGGCGAAGGTGGCGATGTGGCCGCCGACCCCGATGCCGGGGCGCTGGGCGCGGGAGACCATCACCGCGGCGTTCCAGCGGGTCGCGTTGAGGACCTTGCGCTCGATCTCCTCGTTGCCGGGGAAGAAGGGCTCGTCCTTGGTCGCGATCGTGTTGATGTAGTCCGTGCTGCGCATCTCGGGCACGGCCACGCGCTTCTCGCGGGCGCGCTCGATCAGCCGGAGCATCAGGTAGCGGGCCCGCTCGCGCCCGCGCTCGTCGACGGCGGCGTCGAGGGAGTCGAGCCATTCCTGGGTCTCTTCGGGATCGAAGTCCGGGACCTGACTGGGGAGGCCGCCAATGATGATCGGATTGCGATCGGATCCGGAAACCACGCTGTTCCTTCACTGTCGGGCGAGATGTGCAATTGGGGTGCAATGGGGCTGCGCCGCTCCCCATCGTGTACCTCGGGAGCGCAATCGTCATCTCTACCGCGAGGTAATCGCAGTGATTCTCCGGGGTTCCCCGGACGGGTGCGGCCAAATCGGAACGATACGCTCATGTGGTTCACCAGTTTCGTGAAGCCGTTCGGCCGAGGTGGACGACGGGCATCCACAAGATGGGCAAATCCGACAGATCGGCGTGGCATACATCACCGGCCTGCGGGGATCCTTGACTGAAGATGCGGTGACACCGCCTGGAACGTCACCGTTTCGGCGGTCTCGGGGGCCGGGTACTTGCGCGATCCGTCCCGCCCGTGTGGACTACCGCCAACGCTTCGCGCACGCGCGAAGCCGCAGACAACTTCGTAAACATGATCAGGAGGCAAACCGTGAGCGCGACCGCGGACCACGCGGAGATGAACCTTGCCGTAAGGCTTGGTTTCCAGCCCGACCAGGTGGTCCAGGAGATCGGCTACGACGACGACGTCGATCAGGAGCTCCGCGAGGCTATTGAACAGGCCATCGGCTCCGAGCTCGTCGACGAGGACTACGACGACGTGGCTGACGCCGTGGTGCTCTGGTTCCGCGAGGACGACGGGGACCTTACTGACGCTCTGGTGGATGCCATCGCGTACATGGAAGAAGGCGGTTCCATCCTTCTCCTGACGCCGAAGACCGGGCGTGACGGTTACGTCGAGCCGAGCGAGATCGGCGAGGCCGCCACCACTGCCGGGCTCTCGCAGACCAAGAGCATCAGCGTGGGCAAGGACTGGGCGGGCAGCCGCCTCGTCACGCCGAAGGCGGCCGCCAAGAAGCGCTAGCCGACGAAAGACCCCAGCAGACACTCCGTGCGGCCCCCGCCGACGCCATGACGCGTCGACGGGGGCCGCACGCTTGTCCGGCGACACGCGGGGCCCCACGCGGGAGTACCGGCCTCGGCGCCTAGGCTGGGCCTCACCCGAACGGCTCCACGGAAGGAAAGCTTGACCATGACGATCGAGGTCGGCACGAAGGCTCCGGATTTCGAGCTCAAGACGCAGCACGGCGAGACCGTGCGGCTCTCGGACTTCCGGGGTGAGAAGAACGTGGTGCTGCTCTTCTACCCGTTCGCCTTCACCGGCGTCTGCACCGGCGAGCTGTGCGCCCTGCGTGACGAGCTGCCGAAGTTCGTCAACGACGACGTCCAGCTGCTCGCCGTGTCCAACGACTCGCCGTTCAGCCTGCGCGTATTCGCCGAGCAGGAGGGCCTCGAGTACCCGCTCCTGTCGGACTTCTGGCCGCACGGCGAGGCCTCGCGCGCGTACGGCGTCTTCGACGAGGAGAAGGGCTGCGCGGTGCGCGGCACCTTCATCATCGACAAGGAGGGCGTGGTCCGCTGGACCGTCGTCAACGGCCTGCCGGACGCCCGCGACCTCAACGAATACGTCAAGGCGATCGACACCCTCTGAACCCTCAGGGGTCACAGGGGCGTGCTCGGCGCATCTCTCGGGGACGCCCCGGGGATGACACCCTGGGATTCTTCGGGTGCGGAGCCTGTGGCTGCCGGGAACCGGTCACTAGGATCCAAACGTTGATCCGATACCAATGCACGACGGGGCTCCCCGCCCCCGACACCAATGGGAGGACTCGTGGGAGTCAGCCTCAGCAAGGGCGGCAACGTATCGCTGACCAAGGAGGCTCCTGGCCTGACCGCGGTCATCATCGGCCTCGGGTGGGACGTTCGTACCACCACGGGCACGGACTTCGACCTTGACGCCAGCGCCATCCTGACGAACACGGAGGGCAAGGTCAGCAGTGACGCCAACTTCGTGTTCTTCAACAACCTGAAGAGCCCGGACGGCTCGGTCGAGCACACCGGCGACAACACCACGGGTGAAGGCGAGGGTGACGACGAGCAGCTCAAGGTCAACCTCGCCGGCGTCCCGGCCGATGTGGACAAGATCGTGTTCCCGGTCTCGATCTACGACGCCGAGAACCGCCAGCAGTCGTTCGGCCAGGTGCGCAACGCGTTCATCCGCGTCGTGAACCAGGCGGGCGGGGCGGAAATCGCCCGGTACGACCTCTCCGAGGACGCCTCGACGGAGACCGCCATGGTCTTCGGCGAGCTGTACAGGAACGGCGCGGAGTGGAAGTTCCGCGCCATCGGCCAGGGCTACGCCTCGGGTCTGCGCGGCATCGCGCAGGACTTCGGCGTCAACGTCTGAGCCGAGAACGACCGTATGACCGTCCGGCGCCGCACGTGAGTGCGGCGCCGGACGCGCTCGACAACTCAAGCGACATCACACCGGGGAGGATCACGATCATGGGTGTCACGCTCGCCAAGGGGGGCAATGTCTCCCTCTCCAAGGCCGCACCGAACCTCACACAGGTACTGATCGGACTCGGCTGGGACGCGCGTTCCACCACCGGAGCCGACTTCGACCTCGACGCCAGCGCGCTGCTGTGCAAGGACGGCCGGGTGCTCGGCGACGAGTGGTTCATCTTCTACAACCAGCTCACCAGCCCGGACGGCTCCGTCGAGCACACCGGCGACAACCTCACCGGTGAGGGCGAGGGTGACGACGAGTCGATCCTGATCGACCTGTCCAAGGTGCCGGCGTTCTGCGACAAGATCGTCTTCCCCGTCTCGATCCATGACGCGGACAACCGAGGGCAGACGTTCGGCCAGGTCAGCAACGCGTTCATCCGCGTGGTCAATCAGGCGGACGGCCAGGAACTCGCCCGCTACGACCTGAGCGAGGACGCGTCCACGGAGACCGCGATGATCTTCGGCGAGGTGTACCGGTACGGCGGCGAATGGAAGTTCCGCGCCGTCGGGCAGGGGTACGCGTCGGGCCTTCGTGGCATCGCTCTAGACTTCGGGGTCAATGTTTCGTAAAGCCGTGCGCGGAGCGGGGGAGCCCCGTCCTACCGGCGCGGGGGAGACCCGTACTCACCTGATGGGGTAGCCAGTGGTTTTGAAAACCTTCGGCTGGTCGTTCGCAATTACTGCGCTCGGCCTGGTCGCGGCTGTGTTCTACGACGGATGGACGGCATTCGGGGTCGTCGCGATCCTTGCCGTCCTCGAGATTTCGCTGTCCTTCGACAACGCGGTGATCAATGCCGGAATCCTGAAGAAGATGAATGCCTTCTGGCAGAAGATCTTCCTGACGGTCGGTGTGCTGATCGCCGTCTTCGGTATGCGACTGGTCTTCCCCGTCGTGATCGTCGCGGTCAGCGCCAAGCTCGGCCCCATCGAGGCGGTCAAGCTCGCGCTCAACGACAAGGACAAGTACCAGCAGCTGGTGACCGACGCGCACCCGTCGATCGCCGCGTTCGGTGGCATGTTCCTGTTGATGATCTTCCTCGACTTCATCTTCGAGGAGCGGGACGTCCAGTGGCTGCGCTGGATCGAGCGTCCGCTCGCCAAGCTCGGCAAGGTCGACATGCTGTCGGTCTGCATCGCGATGATCGTGCTCCTGATCTCCTCGTTCACCGTGGCCACGCACGCCCACCAGCACGGTGGCGCCCATGTGGACAAGGCGGAGACGGTGCTCATCTCCGGCATCGCCGGTCTGATCACGTATCTCATCGTGGGTGGGCTCTCCGGGTTCTTCGAGAACCGCCTGGAGGAGGAAGAGGAGCGTGAGCACGAGGCCGAGGAGGAGGCCAGGAAGCGCGGAAAGGCCGCGCCGGCGGTAGTGATGGCGGGCAAGGCCGCGTTCTTCATGTTCCTCTACCTCGAGGTTCTGGACGCGTCGTTCTCCTTCGACGGCGTCATCGGCGCCTTCGCCATCACCAACGACATCGTGCTGATGGCTCTCGGCCTCGGCATCGGTGCCATGTACGTCCGTTCGCTCACGGTCTACCTGGTCCGCCAGGGCACCCTGGACGACTACGTGTACCTGGAGCACGGCGCGCACTACGCGATCGGCGCTCTCGCCGTGATCCTCCTGGTCACGATCCAGTACGAGATCAACGAGGTCATCACGGGCCTGATCGGCGTCGTGCTGATCGCCTGGTCGTTCTGGTCCTCGGTGCGCCGAAACTCGCGCATCGCGGCCGCCGAGGGAAAAGCGACGGCCTCGGGCGAGAAGGCTGAGGTTTCGTCCGGGCTCTGATCCTGGAACGCTGTGAGCGGGGCGGTCTGCGAGGAGAACTCCTCACCGGCCGCCCCGTCGGCGTAACTGGACCATGAAACATGGGCACTTGGGGGCGAAATGTCCTTCTGGGACGGACTGTGGCGGGGGCGTGCGGCGGATTTCGAGTCGGGCAGCGCCGCGTCGAACTCCATCGAACTCACCAAGCGGCACCCGGTCGTCTCGCTCACCAAACAGGGGGCGGCCACCGGAAATCTGCGGATCAACCTGTCCTGGCGGATGCGGACTTCGGACATCGGCGGCCCGGAGCGCGAGAGCCTGCTGCGGCACCCCTTCAAGCTGTTCAAGCCCGATGTGGTGCAGGCCCATACGCAGAGCATGGTCAATGTGGACCTCGACCTCGGCTGTCTGTACGAGCTGACCGACGGGGAGAAGGGCGTGGTCCAGCCGCTCGGCAGCTTCTTCGGCGCGCTCAACGCGCCGCCGTACGTGAAACTCAGCGGGGACGACCGCTTCGGCTCGGCGTCGGGTGAGACGATCTACGTCAATCTCGACCATCGCGAGTCCATCAAGCGACTGCTTGTCTTCGTCTACATCTACGACCAGACACCGGCGTTCGACCGTACGCACGCCCACGTCACGCTCTACCCGAGCAACGGCCCGCGCGTCGAGATCAGCCTCGACGAGCGCGCCCCGCAGGCCCGCTCCTGCGCCGTCGTCACGATCGAGAACGTCAAGGGTGAGCTGATCGTGCGCCGCGAGGTGAAGTTCGTGTACGGGTTCCAGGCCGAGCTGGACCGGCTGTACGGGTGGGGCCTTCAGTGGGGCCGGGGGTACAAGTCCAAGGTCGGGGAGCGCTAGGGCAGCTCCGGCGGATCGGGCGCCGGGGCCCTGTCCCGCCGCCCGATCCGGCCCCAGTCGCCCGGGGCCGGTCGCGGGCTCAGCGTGAGATGAACTGCGGGCCCTGCGGCGGCAGGGCGAAGTTCGGGTCGGGCAGCGGCTGCACCGGCTGCGGATAGCCGTACGCGGGCTGCGTCGTCGGCACCGGCATGGCCAGCGGCGCGGGCTGCGTGGGCGCCGCGGGCGGGTACCCGTACGAGGGCTGGGAGACGGGCTGGGGCGCGGGCTGGGGGAGCGACGCGGCGATGGGCTGCTGCGTGGGCGCCTGCGGATACCCGTAGCCCGAACCCGCACCCGGCCCCGAGTCTGATCCCCAGTCCGACCCCGATCCCATGAACGAGGTGTCGGGGGCCGGAGACGGGAACGACGGCTCGGCGGCCGGCATCGGGCCCGGAGGTGACGAGGCCTGAAGATCCGGCGTCGTCGGCTCCGACTCGTCCACCGAGATGCCGAAATCGGTCGCCAGGCCGACCAGGCCGTTCGAGTAGCCCTCGCCCAGGGCCCGGAACTTCCAGCCCTCACCGCGCCGGTACAGCTCGCCGCAGATCAGCGCCGTCTCGGCGCCCGTCTCCGGCTTCACGTCGAAGCTGGCGAGGGGCTCTCCCTCCGAGGCCGCGGCGTCGTAGATCAGGATCCGCAGGGCGGGTACGCGGTCGAAGGGGACGTCGTCCGCCGAGGCGACGAGGAGGACGCGGCCGACCTCGGGGCCGAGGCCCGCCAGGTCCGACTGGATCGTGTCGGTGAATCCGTCGGCGACGCGCTTCTTGCCGAGCCGCCAGACCTTGCCCGAGGGGTGCCGGGGCTGGTTGTAGAAGACGAAGTCCTCGTCGGACCGTACGCGACCGTCGGGGCCGAGCAGCAGCGCCGAGGCGTCGACGTCGGGCACGCCCTGGCCGGTGGCCCAGCGCAGCACGGCGCGGACCGCCGTGGCCTCGAGCGGGACGTTCGACCCCTTCAGCATCGCGTGCGTCATGCGGTCATCCTGCCTTCCCTGTCCTGGCCAGGACAACGCGGGGGCCCGAGACGGTGGGACCGAGGGACATACTCGACATGGGTGGGTTACCTGAATTTCATGCCCGGTGGGAACCCTTGACATGGATCCCTACGTACTATTACCGGCCACTTAAATTCGGGCCGGACCGGCACGACGGGGGAGTCTCATGCGTCATTTCGGGCACATCGCCCCTGAGGTACGGCAGCGTCTGTTCCACCGGGAGCCCGGTGACTTCACCGCGGACTCGTCGCCCCGCATGCTCGCGGCGGCCCTCGGAGCCACGCTCTACAGCCCGGCCACGCGGCCGCGCCTCGCCGACGACGTCCTCAAGCAGGCCGACCGGGGTGTCGTCTCGATGGTGCTGTGCCTGGAGGACTCGATCGACGACGCCGAGGTTGCGGACGCCGAGGAGAACCTGGTCAGGCAGTTCACCGACCTCGCGTCCCGGCCGGACGCGCGGCCTCCGCTGCTGTTCGTCCGCGTCCGCGCCGCAGGGCAGATCACCGACCTCGTCCGCCGCCTGGGCCCCGCCGTGCGGCTGCTGTCCGGATTCGTGCTGCCGAAATTCACCGAGGAGCGGGGCGTGCCGTTCCTGGAGGCGCTCTCCGCCGCCGAGGCGGCCACCGGGCGGCGCCTCTTCGCGATGCCCGTCCTGGAGTCGCCCGAGCTCCTGCACCTGGAGACGCGGGGCGACACCCTCGCCGGGATCGCCCGCACCGTCGACAAGTACCGCGACCGCGTCCTGGCCCTGCGCCTCGGCGTGACCGACTTCTGCTCCGCGTACGGGCTGCGCAGGCCGCCGGACATGACCGCGTACGACGTCCAGATCGTGGCCTCCGTGATCGGGGACGTGGTCAATCTGCTCGGCCGGGCCGACGGCACCGGCTTCACCGTGACCGGGCCCGTCTGGGAGTACTTCCGTCACCAGGAGCGGATGTTCAAGCCGCAGCTGCGCCGCAGCCCTTTCCTGGA
Source organism: Streptomyces sp. NPDC107517 (assembly GCF_055582645.1). Lineage (NCBI taxonomy): Bacteria > Bacillati > Actinomycetota > Actinomycetes > Kitasatosporales > Streptomycetaceae > Streptomyces > Streptomyces sp. NPDC107517. The sequence continues at coordinate 137,342 of NZ_JBVJPM010000002.1, forward strand.
GAGCCGGGCCGTCGAGCTGCGCCAGGCCCTCATCGAGCACGACATGGACGGCCTGCTGCGCGAGATCGAGCTGGACCGGGCCAACGGCCTGCTCGGCAAGACCTGCATCCACCCCTCGCACGTGATGCCCGTGCACGCGCTGTCCGTGGTCAGTCACGAGGAGTACGGCGACGCCCGGGACATCCTGCGGCCCGAGCGTGGTGGCGGTGGCGTCCTCAGATCCGCGTACACGAACAAGATGAATGAAGTGAAGCCGCACCGGGCCTGGGCCGAGCGGACCCTCCAGCGGGCGGAGGCCTTCGGTGTCGCCCGTGAGGACGTCGGCTTCGTGGAGCTGCTCAACGCCGGCCTGCCCGCGTGACGAGCGCGCGAGTCATGATGATGATGAAAGCAAGGAAAAGGGGCGAAGTGGTCTGGTCGGGGACATGGGTCGCGCAGCGGCTCGGGGTCGAGCTCGTCGGTGACGAGGAGATATCCGGGCTGCTGGGCCTTGCCCTGCGCCGCAATCCCAAGCGGGCCCATCTGCTCGTGTCGAACGTCCTCGGCAAGCACGTGCCCCAGTCGCCGGCCGTGGTCTGGCGTGCCGGGTACGACCTCGGTCTGCGGGTGCGCGAGCTGCTCGGTGACGACGCGGCCCGGCAGGCGGTCGTGCTCGGATACGCCGAGACGGCGACGGGCCTCGGGCACTCCGTCGCCGACGGCCTGGGCCTCGCGCCCTATCTGCACTCGACGCGGCGCCCTGTCGACGGGGTGGCGCGCGCGGGCGGCTTCGAGGAGTCCCACTCGCACGCCACCTCGCATCTGCTGCTGCCGGAGGACCCCCGGCTCCTCGCGGGCGACGGGGCGCTCGTCCTCGTCGACGACGAGTTCTCCACCGGCAATACGGTCCTCAACACGATCCGCGCCCTGCACGAGCGCTACCCGCGCGCGCACTACGTCATCGTCGCCCTCGTCGACATGCGTTCGCCCGACGACCGGGGCCGCCTGGCCGACTTCGCCCGTGAGATCGGCGCCCGCGTCGACCTGGTCGCGTCGGCGTCCGGCACCGTCAAGCTTCCTGACGGCGTCCTCGCCAAGGGGCAGGCGCTCGTCGCCTACCACGAGTCCCTCGCCGAGACCCCGACGGAGCGCACGGGGCCGGGCAGCGAGCCGCCCGCGGAGCCGGGCGGTGAGCCGGGCAGCGTGACCCGCGTCGACCTCGGCTGGCCCACGTCCGTGCCCGACGGAGGCCGGCACGGCTTCACGCCGGAGCACCGCGCGGCGCTCGACGCGGCGCTCCCCGCGATGGCCGCCCGCCTGAGCGCGCGCCTGGAAGACGCCCACCGCGTACTCGTCCTCGGTTTCGAGGAGCTGATGTACGCGCCGCTCGCCTTGGCCCGCGAGGTGGAGAAGGGCACGCGGGCGCAGGTGCGCTACTCCACCACGACCCGTTCGCCGGTCCTCGCCGTCGACGACCCCGGCTACGCGATCCGTACCCGACTCGTCTTCCCCGCGCACGACGACCCGGCCGACGGGCCGGGCGAGCGCTACGCGTACAACGTCGCGGGCGGTGACTTCGACGCGATCGTCGCCGTCGTCGACTCCACCGCGGACACGCCCCGACTGCACGCCCCCGACGGCCTGTTGGCGCGCCTCGCCGAGCACACCCCGCGCGTGCTGCTCGCCGTCGTGCCTTCCTACGTCCCCCAGGGGACTGCCCCCGAAAGGCCCCTTGTGTCCCCCACGCTCCCCGAGCCCCTCCGCGGCCCCGCCTTCTCCTCGTACGCGCCCGACGAGGTCGGCTGGCTGCTCCAGGACCTCTCGGACGTCGCGCTGGAGGCGCCGACCGAGGAGCGCGAGGAGGCGATACAGGGCGGTGGCGCGCACTACGCCGAGTCGCTGCCCGTCGAGTACCAGCCGAGCGCCGAGTACCAGGCGCTGTTCCAGTCCGCCCTCGAGGTCTCGGCCGCGCGGATCGCGCAGGCGGTCGGTGTCGTGACCGAGACCGTGCTCGCGGAACGGTCACCGCGTCCCGTGCTCGTCTCGCTCGCCCGCGCCGGGACGCCCGTCGGAGTGCTGATGCGCCGCTGGGCGCAGGCGCGGCGCGGCCTCGACCTGCCGCACTACGCCGTTTCGATCGTCCGCGGCCGCGGCATCGACGCGAACGCGCTGCGCTGGCTCGCCGCCCATCACGACCCGGCCGATGTCGTCTTCGTCGACGGCTGGACCGGCAAGGGCGCGATCACCCGCGAACTGGCAGAAGCACTCAAGACCCATCAGCGAAATGAGGGCGGCCCCGGGTTCGACCCGGAGATCGCGGTGCTCGCCGACCCCGGGTCCTGTGTGCGCACCTACGGCACCCGCGAGGACTTCCTCATCCCGTCCGCGTGCCTCAACTCGACGGTCTCCGGGCTGATATCGCGTACGGTGCTGCGCGCCGACCTTGTCGGGCCGAACGACTTCCACGGCGGCAAGTTCTACCGCGAGCTCGCGCAGGCGGACGTCTCGACGCACTTCCTCGACACCGTCGAGGCCCGCTTCGACGAGGTCGCCGACGCCGTGGACGCCCAGGTCAAGGAGATGCTCTCCGCCGACCGCGCACCCACCTGGGAGGGCTGGGCGGCCGTCGAGCGGATCAGCGAGGAGTACGGGATCCACGACGTGAACCTGGTGAAGCCCGGCGTCGGCGAGACGACCCGTGTGCTGCTGCGCCGCGTCCCGTGGAAGATACTCGCCCGCACGGACGCCGGCGCCGACCTCGACCACGTACGCCTGCTCGCCGAGCAGCGCGGGGTACCGGTCGAGGAGGTCGCCGGACTCCCTTACACCTGCGTCGGGTTGATCCACCCGAAGTACACGCGGGGCGCCACCGGCGCGGACGGCAAGGCGGTGGCCGCGAAGTGAGCGCCACGCCCCTCCCCCTGGTCGCCAGTGACCTCGACCGCACCCTGATCTACTCCGCCGCAGCCCTCGACCTGACCATGCCCGACGCGCAGGCGCCGCGTCTGCTGTGCGTAGAGGTCTACGAGGGCAAGCCCTTCTCCTACGTCACCGAGGACGCGGCCGAACTGCTCGGCGAACTCGGCCGCAGCGCTCTCTTCGTCCCGACCACGACCCGCACCCGTGAGCAGTACGGGCGCATCCGTCTTCCGGGCCCCGCACCGCGGTTCGCGATCTGCGCCAACGGCGGGCACCTGCTGGTGGACGGCGTCTCCGACCCGCACTGGCGGGCCGCTGTCGACGAGCGGCTGGCCGCGGAGTGCGCGCCGCTCGACGAGGTGAGGGCGCATCTGGTGCGGACGGCCGACCCGGCGTGGCTCCTGAAGGAGCGCGTCGCCGAGGACCTCTTCGCGTATCTCGTGGTCGAGCGGTCCCTGCTCCCGGAGGGCTGGGTCAAGGAACTCGCCGTCTGGGCGGAGCGCCGCGGCTGGACGGTGTCCCTCCAGGGCCGCAAGATCTACGCCGTCCCGAAACCGCTCACCAAGAGTGCGGCCATGCGCGAGGTGGCCCGCCGCTCCGGCGCCGACCTCGCGCTCGCGGCCGGCGACTCCCTGCTCGACGCGGACCTGCTCCTCGCGGCCGACCACGCCTGGCGCCCCGGCCACGGCGAGCTGGCGGACGCGGGCTGGACGGCGCCGCACGTCACGGCCCTGGAGGACCGGGGCGTCGCGGCGGGCGAGACGATCCTGCGGGAGCTGGTCGAGAAGGTCCGGCAGCCGCGTACCTACCTCTGAGGGACCTGCACGTTCACCCGCAGCAACCCCCGCCGCAGCAGCCCCCGCCTCCGCCTCCGCCACCGGCGGGGCGGGCCGGTGCGGCGGCCGATGCCGTGCCGCCCACGGCGACCGTCGACAGCAGCTTCACCGTGTCCCCGTGGCCGGAGGGGCAGTCCGCGGGGGCCGAGGACTCGGCCATGGGACGGCTCAGTTCGAACGTGTCGCCGCAGGTCCGGCAGCGGTACTCGTAGCGTGGCATGGGCACAGGTTAGCTGGCTGTGCCCCGCGGGCGTCAGCGTACGACCGTGCCCCGGCCCGCCCTGAGCAGCCCGAGTTCCGCCCGTGTGGGTGCCCCCTCCCAGTCGCCCGGCTGCGCGACCGCGAAGGCGCCCGTCGTCACCGCCCGGTCGAGGCGCCCGGCGGTGTCCTCGCCGTCGAGGAGCGCGGAGAGATAACCGGCGACGAAGGCGTCACCGGCCCCGACCGCGTCCACGGCGCGCACGGGCCGCGCCGGGACGCGTAGCTCACCGTCGGCCGAGTGGGCGATCGCCCCGTCGGCGCCGAGCTTGATGACGACCTCGCGCACCCCGAGATCGAGGAGTGCCTTGACCGGGTCGGGCCCGGGCGGCGCGCACAGCGGCAGCTCGTCGTCGGAGGCGATGAGGACATCGACGTACGGGATCCAGTCGCGCAGTTCCTCGGTCGCCGCCTCCGAACTCCACAGCCGCGACCGGTAGTTGGCGTCCAGGCTGACCGGAACGCCGTGTTCGCGGGCGAGCCGCAGGGCGCGCCGGCACGCGTCGCGCGCGCAGGTGCCGAGCGCGGGCGTGATCCCCGTCAGATGCAGGACGCGGGGCGGCGGACCGACCGCGAAGGCCCGCTCGACGCGGTCGGCGTCGAGCCGCGAACCCGCCGAGCCCGCACGGTAGTACTGCACCCGCGTCACCTCGGGCAGTCGCGGCTCGAACAGGATCAGACCCGTAGGGGCGCCGGTGTCACGCGTGACGCAGGACGTGTCGACGCCCTCGGCGCGCAGCGTGCGCAGGACCAGTTCGCCCGCCTCGTCCGCGCCGACGGCGCCCGCCCAGCGGACGCTGTGGCCGAGCCGGGTGAGACCGATGGCGACGTTCGACTCGGCGCCCGCGACGGACAGGTCCATCGAGCCGCCCAGCTTGAACGGACCGTGGCCGCGCAGCGCGACCATGGTCTCGCCGAAGGTGAGTACGTCGACGGGGGAGGCGGGGGCGCCGGCTGCGGCGGGGCTCACCGAACCCGACGCCGTCATCCGCACACCGCCTTGAACTCGGCCGCCCGCTTGCGCAGTTGACCCAGGTCCCCGCCGTCCGCCGCGTCGCCGATGAGGGGCGAGCCGACTCCGACCGCGATGGCGCCGCCTTCCAGATAGGCGGTCGCCGCCGCCGCGTCGACCCCGCCCACCGGCACGAACGGCGTTCGGGGGAACGGCCCCCGCAGAGCCTTCAGATACGACGGGCCGCCCATCGCCGACGCCGGGAAGATCTTCAGCGCCGTCGCCCTGGCCGCCTCGGCCGCGATGACGTCGGTCGGTGTGAGTACCCCGGCGAGCACGGGCAGGCCCTGCCGCAGCGACTCGTCGACCCCGGCGCCCAGCCCGGGCGTCACAATGAGGTTCGCCCCGGCGGCGGCCGCCTCGCGGGCGTCCTCGGAGGTCAGCACCGTGCCGGCACCGAGCCAGACGTCGTCGCCGAGTTCGGTCCGCGCCCTGCGGATCACGTCGAGGGCGTCACGGCCGCTGAGGGACACCTCCACCAGCGGGATTCCGGCCTCGGCCAGGGCCATGACCGTACGGAACGACGCGTCGGCGTCGCTTCCCCGGACGATGGCCACGAGGCGCTCGGCGCGCAGTGCGGTAGTGAAGTCCATGGTGCTCCTCCTCGGTTCCTTTCATGGTCGGGTGTTTCGCAGGGCGTTTCACGGGTCACCACTCGGCGAACGAGCCGTCCTCGTACCGCCACACGGGGTTGCGCCAGGCGTGGCCCTTGGCGTCGGCCGCGCGTACGGCCGCCTCGTCGATGTCCACGCCGAGGCCGGGCCGTTCCGTGCGCAGCAACGAGCCCGCGACGAAGCGGAACGGCTCGCGGTCGGCGACGTAGTCGAGGAGCTCGGCGTCCTTGTTGTAGTGGATGCCGATCGACTGCTCCTGGATGAGGAAGTTCGGTGTGGTGAACGCGACTTGGAGGCTCGCGGCGAGGGCCACGGGCCCGAGCGGGCAGTGCGGCGCGATGTGGGCCCCGTACATCTCGGCGAGCGCGGCGATGCGGCGCAGCTCGGAGATGCCGCCCGCGTGCGAGATGTCGGGCTGCACCACGGCGACACCGGCCTGGAGCGGGGCGAGGAACTCCTGCCGGGTGAAGAGCCGTTCGCCGAGCGCGATCGGGATGTTGGAGGCGTTCACCAGATCGGGGACGGCCTGCATGTGGTCGGACAGGACGGGCTCCTCGACGAACAGGGGCGCGTACTCGGCGAGCAGGGGGAGCAGCCGGCGGGCGTTCGCGGGGGAGACGCGGCCGTGGAAGTCGAGCGCGAAATCCCGTTCGTCGCCCAGGACTTCACGGGCGGTCTCCGCGCGCAGCAGGCACGCGCGGACCTCCTCGCGGGTGGCGATCGGCGTCATGCGCCCGGTGGCGTTCATCTTCACCGCCGTGAACCCGCCCTCGACCTGGGCGCTCACCGCGTCCCTGACCTCGCTCGGCTCGTCGCCGCCCACCCAGGCGTACGCCCGGATCCGCTCGCGCACCGGCCCGCCGAGCAACTGGTGCACCGGCTGCCCGTACGTCTTGCCCTTGATGTCCCACAGCGCCTGGTCGAGGCCGGCGACGGCGGACGACAGGACGGGCCCGCCGCGGTAGAAGCCGGCCTTGGTCATGACCTGCCAGTGGTCCTCGATGCGCAGCGGGTCCTGGCCGACCAGGTACTCGGCGAGCACCTCGACGGCTGCCCGCACGGGCTCCGCACGCCCCTCGACGACGGGCTCACCCCAGCCGACGACCCCTTCGTCGGTCTCCACGCGGACGAACATCCAGCGGGGCGGGGCGAGGAAGGTCTCGATGCGGGCGATCTTCACGTAGGGGTTCCTCTCGGGGTGTCACGGGGCGTGGGGCGGCGGCGAGGTGTGTCAGGGATGGCCGCGCCGGGACAGTTCGATCACATCGAGCATCGCCGCGAACGCGCCGTCCTGGTCCCGCGCGCGGACGCGGTCGGCGACCAGGGCGTGGGCGGGCAGCGGGTGTTCGTGCCGTCCGGCGTGCACGAGCCGGTCCCGTACGACCAGGGCCGGGATGATGACGCGCCGCATCTGTGTGAAGAAGGGGTTGCCGGAGGCGGTGAGGAGCGCCGTGTGGAAGGAGGCGTCGGCGCGCACGGCGAGAACGGGGTCGCTGTCGCTCATGACGGGATCGGCGGTCACGGGTGTCTGCTCGGCGGCGGCCATCGCGCTGAGTGCGGCGTCGAGGGCGGCGAGATCCGCGTCCGTGCGGTGCAGCGCGGCGAGCGCGGCCGCGGCGGGCTCGACGGCGCGGCGCAGCTCGAGGAGATCGGTGAAGAAAGCGCCGGGCGCCCCGGAGTCGATCGTCCAGCGCAGCACGTCGCTGTCGAGAAGGTTCCAGTCGTCGCGCGGGCGTACGAAAGTCCCCCGCTTCTGCCGGGCGTCCAGCAGGCCCTTGGTGGTCAGCACCTTGATCGCCTCACGGAGCACGGTCTGGCTGACGTCGAGCTCGGCCATCAGCCCCGGCAGATCGAGGAGATCCCCCTCCGCGTACGTCCCGTCGAAGATCCGCCGGGCGAGCGCCTCCACGACGATCCGGTGGACGCCGCGCCCGGTGTACGCGACTCCTGGCGTGCCGTCCCGGCTCGCGCTGTCCGTGCGCGGGCTCTCGCTGCGAGAGCTGCCCCTGTCCTTGCGCGTCATGGGGGCAGCCTCGCACGTGAGCGGGTTATTTATCAATTATTCTCGGCGGCCCGGGACCATCGGTGATCTTGGTGGTCTCGGTGGCGCTGGAGGCCTCGGGGGTGGGGTGGGGCCGGCGGGCGGCCCGTGCGCGGTCCTCGTGGGCGGCGCTTTCCGGGTGGCGCGCGCGCCAGTACGGGTTGTCGTGCGGCAGCGTTCCGCTGACGCGCCCGTACATGCCGAAGGCCATGAGCATCACGCCGACCACGAAGCTGAACAGCACGTTCTGGATCTTGAACGCGAGGAAGTTGTAGTCGGTCTGGAGCAGGGCGAGGTTCACGAAGCCGCTGAGGATGAACAGGATGCCGACGGTCATGTTGATCGTCGAGGCGACGTTCCGTCCGATGACCATGCCGGCGAACAGCAGTGCGCCGATAAGGATCGACAGGACGCTGAGGGCACCGTTGGTGTTCAGGCCGGCGACCTTGTCGCCGCCGGTGTCGAAGAATCCGATCTGGTCGATGAGGCCCAGGATGCCGAAGGCGACCAGCACGAGTCCCATAAGGCCCGCGCCTATCCGGTAGACCTTGCTGAGGCTGTGGTCGACGGGCAGATGATCGTCGAGAACGACGCGCGGATGCTGCAACCGGGGGGCTGGGCGGAATTCGGGTACATGCGTGGTCATGATCGCCTCCCTTGCACGTACGTACCTCAAGGATCCGCCCGTAACCGCGAGGGCGCCAATAGGGACGGGGCCCGGAGGCCAGGCAGGAGCGCGGCAGCTCAGGAGGGGGCGCCGCGGTCCTCCCTGATCTGCGCGACGACGCGGGCGACCGTCTGCCGGACGGCCTCCGTCTCCGTGAGGAAGTGCCAGTAATCGGGATGGCGGCCCTCAAGAGCGGCGACGGCGCGGTCGAGGCGGGCCACGGAGTCGTCGAGGGGGCGGGCGTGCCGCGGCTCGGGCGTGCTGCGCCCCGACATGGCGAGCCGCTGCGCGTCCCGGATGGCGAACCGCGTCCGGTCGATCTCCTGCTGCGGGTCCTTCGCCACGGCGTTCAGCCGGTGCAGCCGGTCGGAGGCGGCGGACACGTCCTCGTCCGTCGTGTTCAGCAGGGCCCGCACCGTCGACAGGAGCGACGTCGCGTCCGGCCAGCGCTGCTCGTCCCGCGCCGCACGCGCCTCGGCCAGCTTCCGCTCCGCCTGCCGTACGTTCTCCGCGGCGCGCTCCGGCACATGCTGGAGGTCCTGCCAGCACTGGGCCGAGAACCGTCTGCGCAGCTCGCTCAGGACGGGCTCCACCTGCCCGGCCCGCGTGGTCAGGGCCTGCGCGCGCGTCCGCAGTGAGACGAGGCGGCGGTCGATCTCGGCGGCGCGCTCCGGCAGCCGCTGGGCCTCGGCCCGCACGGCTTCCGCATCCCGCGCGACCCGCTCGGCGCGTTCCAGGGTCTCCGGCACGCCGTGCTGGCCCGCGCCCTGGTTGAGCCGGGTGAGCTCGGGCCCGAGGGCGGCGAGGCGGGCGGCGAGATTGTCGGCCTTGAGCCCCGCGCCACGCACGGCGTCCAGTGAGTTGCTCGCCGCGAGGAGCGCCTGCCGCGCCCGCTCGATGGCGGGGGCCAGCCGCGCCAGCTGCGTCTCGGCCTTCCCGAGCAGCGGCCCGAGACCCTGCGAGAACCGGTCGAGGTCCAGCTTCACCTTGCTCAGCTCGTCCTTGGCCCGGCTCAGCTCGGCACGCGCCCGCGAGGCGACCGAGGCCTCCAGGTCGTCCCGGTCGAGATCGTGAGCGTCCACCGCGGTGATGTACTGCAGGCTCGCCTCGTCGATGCGTCGGCCGAGGGCCTCGAAGTCGGAGACGGTGCGGCGCGCGGCGGGCGAGTCGTCGACGGCCGTGATGGTCTCGATGGAGATCCGCAGATCGCGCTGGGCGGTGTCGAGCTCGTAGAACGCGGCCGCGGCGGCGTCCTTGGCGGCCTGCGCCTCCGCCCGCTGGCCCTCCCCGCGCCCGAACCAGCGCCGGGTGCCGCCTCCGGCGAACGCGGCCGGCGCCGCGGCGACGGCCACGGCGACGAGAGGCAGCGGAAGCAGGACCAGTCCGAGCAGATCGCGAAGCGCGGCGCGCGGTCGCATGAACGACGCATACGGCCGCATCGGTGGTGTCGCCGTCACTACCCTCTCCCGTGCTGCCCTCGCCCGTGCCCTCATCCGCCCTGCCCGCAGTCATTCTCCCACCGGTTAATGACGAACACACGGGCCGGATAGTTCGCTCTGGGCCCTGGGACTTTGCCGGACGATACGGGTTTGCGAGGTACCGCCACGGGCAAGGTAGGCTGTCGAATCATCCCGGGCGCGTAGCTCAGTGGTAGAGCGCTGCCCTTACAAGGCAGATGTCGGCGGTTCGAAACCGTCCGCGCCCACCTGGGAAAGACCCCCGGCCGTTTACGGTCGGGGGTCTTTGACATCCGGGGCTGACATCAACGCCTATGGTCACTCACGATCGAGCCGCCGCCTGAGCAGGCGATCCATGTGGCTCGTGGCTGAACAGCCTCGCGCTGTGTGTCCTGCACGACGTGCCTGTACACGTTCGTCGTCACCGCGATCCGGCTGTGCCCGAGGACCTCCATCATGACGCGGGGCGCCACGCGGGCAGCGTGCGCGGCGTCGCGGTGCCGTGCCGAGCGTCATGACGAGCACCGGGGTCTACGAGAACGCCACTCGTGGCATCGCGGCGCTGGTCTTCCGCTGCATGCCCACAGGCGGCACCGAACGCACCTCCGGCGAGTCCACGGCGGTCGACTGGCTCACGCCCCAAGAGGCCCAGTTCTCCAGAGGCCGAACGTCGTCTGATGCGGCACTGGTTCACCTCTCCCCGAGTCGGCTCAGTAGCCGTAGCCGCCATAGCCGCCGGTTACCACGACAATGGCTACAGGGCCGTACCCGTTGTCGTACCCGTACCCGTACCCGTTGTCATAGCCGTACCCGTTGGCATAGCCGTACCCGTACCCGTACCCGTACCCGTTGCCGTAGTCGTAGCAGTCATCCCACCAGCCGCACCGGTCGTAGGAGTGGCTGGCCGCGGAGGTCGTGTGGGCAGGGGCCGCCGCGGCCGCCCCTGCGGCACCAACAGCGGCGCCACCAGCCAGCATCACACCGGCGGCGGCTACAGCGAGGGAACGCTTGATCTGAGGTGCTCGCATGAGTCTCTACCTTTCCTTCCGCCCACCGAAGACCGAAGGCTGGTGGCCACAGCGCATGCAAGCCATGCGGTGCGGTTCGCAGAGGTCACAGCTCCGAGCGGGAGCACGTCTCGCCGCCAACGGTCCCGGTCCTTCCGGAAGCTTGCCGCCCGGGGCGCACCCCGGTTGCGACTCTCACGTTTCACGTTAGTAGCACATACTCGCTCCAGCATCTTGAGTAGACGTCTGCTCAATTCCGCAGGTCAGCGGGCGGCGGGCAGGCCCGAGCCATGACGTCCCCCCTGACGCCATCCCTCTTCGACGGTGACGCCCCCAGAGCCCACGCCACCCGCATGGAGTAGAGGCAGAGAAGTGGAGAGACGAGGCGGTCGGCGGGCCGAGGGCGGGCCAGACGGTTCAGACCGTCGAGCAGCGCGGGAAAGGGATACTTCTCCGGCTGTCGTCGCGCAGACGTTGCCGAAGGCTTCGAAGCCGACCCTGGTGGGCAGGTGGCCGACGCCCTAGCCTGTCCTGAGTGCGGCCAAGCCATAAAGTTCGGCGGATTCGTGCTCTGTGTTGCAGGAGGACGACGGTAAGCGGGCGGCGAGGCGCTGACAGATCAGCGCGGCCCGCACGGACGAGTGCCCCTGCGGTGCATCAACTCGCGGGTGCAGGCGCCGCTTGTCGTGGCGAGCGCGCGGAGCCGGATGCGCAGGGGGCTGTTCCGGCGCAGGACACCACCGCGGGCCTCGACGAGGACGAGCCCAGTTCGGCCAGCACTCGCGTCCTCGGCCGGGCGGTGCGCCAACTCCGCGGTGAGAGAAGCCGGAAGGTGACGGTCCGGATACCGGCCGCGCTCTTGGGAGCCCTGACTGTCAGGCCTTCGGCGCGTGTCTCGGAGCTGGAGCGGCGGACGGAGCCGGTACGGGGCTCCAGGCCGATGTCACGGCGCTGGAGGGCCGCCGGCTCGCCGAAGCGGAGCGCGCAGAAAGCCGTCAGGAGGAGCAACGCGTGGGGGCGAATGGCGGGTTGAGAGGCGCTGACAACGCTCGGAGAGACGAAGTGTCTTGATGCCGGTATTCCAGTGCCGTAGATGCCGAACTCCAAATAGATCAGTAGGGAATAGGACAGTAGAGTAGAAAATCGGCACTGCGGCGACAGTGTTCCAACCTTGTCTGCGATGCTTGCTCAACCAGCGATTTTGACCCACGCCCGGCGTCGAGCCGTGTCACCCGGGGTCATGCTGAATCACCCCCGTGCCTACGGCGGAACGCTCGTGTTTTGTGGGGCGAGAACTGCCCTGGCCGCGGAAGAAGAGGTGATCGTTATGACGGTAAGTACCCTGAAACGCATCCTCTGCATGATCGGCGCGACGTTCTTTGCTGCGATGCTCGCTGCAGCAACGGGCGCTGCACGCGCTGAAGCAGCGCCTTGGGCGCCACTGGCGACGACCACGACGGTATCGGCGCCAGTGGCGCCCATCAGCGACTGTCAGCCAGGTGTGAGCTCCGCGAATTGTTCGGGTGGTGTCTCTGGGTCTGGGCAGAATCCGCGGACTATGTGTGATCCCGGTCCTTGCACGTCGAAT